>VRUF01000070.1:0-6151 GCA_019456245.1 Planctomycetota bacterium
AAATATCATCTACACCTGAAACGGCAAGAAACGTCATGGCCGAAAACCAACTGACAAAGATCGCTGTCTATCGCAAGGACATCGACAGCATTGTCGGACTGGTAAACCTGCGAGACTTGCTGCTTGCCCCGCAGGCTTCGTTGGAAAAACTTGTCAAACCGGTCGAATTCGTACCCGAGCAGAAAAGCGTCGAGTCGCTTCTCGAATTTTTCCGCGAAAGCAAGACAGACACAGCCATAGTTGTAGATGAATACGGCGGGATATCAGGACAGGTCTCGCTGGAAGATATTGTTGAGGAGTTGATCGGACCTCTTGAAGAAACGCCACACGTCGAAGCCGTCCGGCAGATAGGACCGATGAAGTATCGTCTTGACGGCGATTTGTCCATACATGACTGGGGGAGCATTTTCGGAATCGACCCTGCGCAAAGCAGGCTTTCGACGGTAGGCGGGCTTACGACCGCCCTTCTGGGAAAGATTCCGAGCCCGGGCGATGTTGCCACGCTGAAAAATCTTACGTTTACGGTCGAGAAGGTAAGAAAACGCCGAATAGAAAGCCTGATACTATCACTGGAACCGATTGACAAGTCGGAGACAAACACGTAATGCCAATAGCGATAGATATATTCTGTATAGGTGTACTGGTCGGGCTGGGAGCATTTTTTTCCGGTTCGGAAACCGGCGTCTACCGAATGAGCCGCTTTCAGCTTCGTCTGGGAATAGAACAGAAACGCCCTTCCTACTCACTCCTGCAGACAGTACTCGACGACAGCCAGTCGGTAGTCTTTTCCATACTGGTCGGAAACAACCTCGTCAACTATGCCGCCACATCGATGGTAACGCTGCTTTTCATGAGAGAAGGTTTCGATCAAAAAGCTGCATTTTACGCAACGCTGGTTATGACGCCGGTACTGTTTACATGCTCCGAGGTAATACCGAAAAATATCTATTACTACCGAAGCGACGTATTGATGCCGCGTTTTGCGCCACTTTTATATCTTTTCTACAAACTCTTTTCATACACCGGTATCGTATGGCTCTTAAAAACGGTCTCAAATTTGTTTTCCAAAATAGTTGGCGTATCAGGTGATGCAAGCGAAGCGCTTACCGTAGGCCGAAAGGCACCGATAAGACGCATAATTCAGGAAAGCCGCGAAGAACGAATCCTAAGCCCCCTCCAGAACGATATAATGAACCGCCTGCTCAAAATGCCGTCAATCTCACTAGCGGCCGTAATGACACCGGCTGCGAAAGTGGAAATGTTAAATGTAAAAAGCAAACGCCCCCAGGTACTCGAAGTACTGGCCCGCTGCCCATATACGAATTATCCAGTATACGAAGAAAAGCCATCCCACGTGATAGGTTACGTATCAATATACGAAGTATTAAACGAAAGCGAAGATTTCCAGGATATTAGCAAGTTCCTAAAACCAATAAAACATTTCCCCGCCTCTAAGCCGGTCATAGACACAATGAACACAATGCGAATAGGCAGACACAAAATTGTATTGGTAACAAGAGGAGGCCCCCACGGCCAGAAAAAAGAAGACCGTTTCGTCGGAATAGTAACAATGAAGGACCTCGTAGAGGAACTAACAGGAGAGCTAGCAGAATGGTAGCACCCTTTAGGTTGCTTAAGTTCGGGATTTTAAAATAGGTCGAAACGGCTGGCTAACCTTGATTTTTGAGATCAATTTGATATTCTATTGGAAAAGAGGCTCAGCGGCGCAGCTAAGCTAAGATATATAATGGTATAGGGGAAATGTCAGAATGATTATGGATTTGTGGCAGCATATTCCTGAACGTATTAATCCTAATCTTATTGAGATCGGTTGGTTTCATGTTCGGTATTACGGGTTGATGTATCTTGTTGCCTTTGGCATTACATACTGGCTTTTGCTTTACCGGTTAAAGTATGAGAACTACGAATATACCAAAGAACTTGTGCAGAAGTATTTTCTTTATGCGATTTTGGGGGTGATGGCTGGGGGGCGATTGGGCTATGTTTTGTTTTATGAGCTGCCGTATTACCTTGAGCATCCTCTTCGAATTATCAGTCCTTTTGATCTTTCGGACGGATTTCGATTTGTCGGGCTTTCGGGGATGTCTTATCATGGGGGAGTACTCGGCGTCATTTTGGGTTCTTCGCTTTTCTGCTATAAGAACAAGGTAAACTTCTGGCGGTTTGCGGATTTGCTTTCGCCTGCAATTCCTTTGGGGTATACGTTCGGGCGGATCGGCAATTTTCTTAACGGTGAACTTTACGGGCGTGTAACATCGGTGCCGTGGGGGATGTATTTTCCGCTTGATCCGACGTGGCAGTTGCGTCATCCGTCGCAACTTTATGAGGCGTTTTTCGAAGGAGTGTTTCTTTTTTGCGTTCTGTGGAACTTGCGGAAATGGCGGCCGTTTAGCGGGTTTCATTTTGGTTTGTATCTTATCGGCTATGGGACGGTGCGTTTTTTTATCGAATATACGAGAGAGCCAAATGAGGGGCTTGGGGATGTATTGCGATTTTTCTCAATGGGGCAGATTCTGTGTATTTCAATGGTATTGGTTGGCGTTTTGATTATAGCTATCAGGAAACAGGCAAGCCCGGTGGTTTAATGCCGTTTAGGTGCCTTTGATTTTTTTCGGGGAATTTCAGTCAAAATTTATCCGTCTACGAAGCCTCGTCTATCACTGCTTTTACTATGTTGTTGATGGCCCCTCTTACTGCTGATGAGCCTCCTTTTGTTAGTATGCTGAAGATGTAATTTCCCGACGTGGTTTCAATGTACCCGGAATATGCCCGCACGCCTTTGATGTAACCGGTTTTGGCGAATATCTTTCCCTTATACTTCGCCTCGGAAAAATATTTCTTCGCCGTCCCGTCCACCCCCCCTATCGCGAAGGAATCTTTGTATGTCTGCCAATTGCTGCCGGCGTATATATCCATGAGAACTGTTGTGATCGCTCGCGGGCTGAGTTTGTTGTTTTTGCTCAAACCGCTGCCGTCGACCAGATTAAACTCGTCCGCATCGATACCTAGCCTTGTCATGTATATTCCAGCCAGCGATAAACCGTGCTTCCATTGGCCTTTGAGGCGTCCGGTTGTTTTCTCGGCGGAGAGCGTTTTTACCAGTGCCTCGGCTGCGAGGTTTAAGCTGTTTTTATTACACCTTCTCAGCACATCGGTTAGCGGCGTCTGATGTTTCATTATCGTCCGCATACCGGATCGGTTCTTGACATATCTCTCATCGACACCGCCTTTAACTTTAATACCCGCCGATGCAAGCCTTTCCTTAAGAAGCGTCCCAAAGAACATCGCCGGCCCTTCAATCGCGACATCAAAAGTCGTAGCTTTTCTGCACCTGCCCTTAAGCGTTAAAACATTCGGCTTGTGATTTCGATAAGCACCGGCAGCGGAGTTGCCCGAGGATACGGCTTTGACCCGGTTCGTGATAGTAAGGTAACCAGTTGCCGGCGAAACAGAATATCCAACCCTCGATCCATCGCGAAAAACTTTTAACTTCACGCAATTACGATTATAGTTTACCCCGCTCACTTCGCAGGCATAGGCCCGGTTAAGCTGATCCTTCGGCCAATCGTTATTCACCCGCTCGTCATCGAAAAACGTGCTGTCGATGATGATCTCGTCAAGCGATTTAACATCGCGGTCTTTAAGTTCGGCGGCGATGGCATCGATAAACCAGCCCACCTTGCGCCCGTACTTCTTATCGGTATCTTCGTCACCGATAAGAGGATCGCCGGCGCCGATTACAACAAGCGTATTACCGATCAAACCAACCTCAGTGGTAAACTTATAATCGGCTCCGAGGAAACGCAAGGCAGCGGCACTGGCAAGGATCTTCATATTAGACGCCGGCGTCATCGCCTCTCTGTAATTCCTCGCGTAAAGAACACGCCCGCTGGCGGCATCGACGATATGGACGCCGAATTGAACGTTCCTGAACTGTTTTTGCCCGATAACAGCATTTACACGCCCTTTTAGCGAGGCCTGTACCTGCGGAACAAGCAGAACAATACCGGCAATTAAAAGTACGAATTTTCGTCTGATACGCTGGATCATGCCGCTTTTTTACCATATAAATCAAAAAAAATCAACCCCCCCCTTGCATGGCATCTAAAGCAATGCATAATAAGAACGGAAGTTATTTATTGTGAGGAATTTATGAAAATTGCATATTTTGATTGTTTTGCCGGTGCAGGAGGCGACATGATCGTCGCCGCAATGCTAGATGCCGGTGTTGACGCCGGCTGGCTTATCGAGCAGATCGATTCGCTGGCGATAGAAGGCCTGCATATCGAGATCACCGAAACAACCCGCTCTGGCATGCGCGGCCTCAAGTTTACCCCTATAGTCAAAACCGAACAAAAGCACCGCAATCTAGCCGATATTCTCGAAATCGTCGCGGCAAGCAAAATATCCGACCCTGCCAAAAAGCAGGTCGCCTCGGTATTTAACGCCCTGGCACAAGCAGAAGCATACGTACACGGCAAAACCGTCGACCAGATACACTTCCACGAAGTAGGCGCCGTCGATTCCATAGTAGATATTGTCGCTGCCTCTGCCGCTCTCGATGCCTTGCAGATCGATCAGGTCCATTGCTCAACAATTTCCGTAGGCGGCGGATCTTTCAAATGCGCACACGGAATAATGTCCGCACCGGCGCCGGCAACAATAGAACTGCTAAAACGCGCAAAGGCACCTTTTAAAGGCGGTCCCATCGAAAAAGAGTTGTTCACACCAACCGCCGCGGCAATTCTGACAACTATCGCATCGAACTTTGGCCCAATGCCGCCGATGAAGGTTTCCACTATCGGCTGCGGCGCAGGAACAATCGACGCGGAGTCCTTCCCAAATCTACTCCGGTTAACCATCGGCCAAACCGTCGATGCGGACAATGCAGACACCGACCACATCTGCCTTCTGGAAACAAATATAGACGACATCACCGCCGAACATATCGGCTTTGTCTTTGAAAAACTGCTTGATGCCGGAGCTCTCGACGTCTTCACCGCCCCGATCCAGATGAAACAAAACCGCCCCGCCGTAAAGTTGTCGGTAATTTGCCAGCCGCAAAAATCAGAAATAATAGAACAAATCATCTTCGAAGAAGGAATTACATTAGGAATTAGAAAGCAAATACTCCAAAGAAAAAAAATCATACGACAAACCACTCAGGTCGATACAGTATTTGGTACGATAAGTATTAAGACAGCCTCATTCAATGGTAAGATAGTTAAAATAAAACCGGAATTTTCTGACTGTAGAGATGCTGCTAAAAGCTACAATGTCGCTTTAAATCTCGTCCGTCAGGCAGCGATGAAAGCCTACGATCAAGGTATTTAAGTACAGAATAGCCTTAACGTAACCGCTTGCGGCAAAATGACTTATAAATTTTTTACTCATTTTATGGTTTTTTCTCGCAGGCGTGTTGACATCACCGCAGCTGATTGATATACTCAAAATAGATTCAGGATGCCAGATGATTTGGCGAACACAAATAACGATAATAGCGGCTTTTTGGCCGTGGCATACTTCCGGAATGGTAGTGGATGACTGTTCCGGAAGTTTTTTTATAAACTGTAACACCTAAGTCTTTGTAATAAAAACACTTACGTGAGATAGCAACATGAAGACAGCTAAAAGCGTTTACGAAGCGACGGTTTTTGCCAATTACGCCCTTGCAGAGCGTTTTTTCCACCTTACCCTGGAATTTAAAGGCAAAGCGGCGAAGGCATTTAAGGACACCCGCCCCGGCCAATTCCTCGAGATTGACCTGTCGGCACTGGGTCTGCCTCACACCAACAAAATCGCAGACGATATCGCAGATCGAGCCATCCGCCAGATAATCCTTCGCAGACCGTTTAGTTTTCGCGATATAACCGCCCTGCAAAACGGTAATGTGCGAGCAGAAATTCTCTATTGCGTCCTCGGCCCGGCGACATTGCGAATGACAACCCTCTCCGAAGGCGACAAAGTCAGTGTCATCGGACCGCTGGGCAACGGGTTTTCCATCGCAGAAGACAAAAAAGTCGCCCTCCTCGTAGCAGGCGGAATGGGTGCCCCCCCCCTTCAACATCTAGCTGCTCGTCTAAAAGCCGGATACGAAGATATCCACGTGGTCGCATTTGCCGGGGCACAG
>VRUF01000070.1:6161-11452 GCA_019456245.1 Planctomycetota bacterium
CAGACTTACAGCGCCCTGCCGTTTACACTTCTGATCGATAACGAAGAAGGACTTTTCCTGCAGGAGTTTTCGCGTCTGCGTGTTGAATCGCATATTGCAACGGACGACGGTTCCGCCGGATTTCACGGATATGTAACAGACTGCGTCGAAAAATGGCTCAAACAGCATAAACCCGACCCATCCGACGTTATGATATACAGCTGCGGCCCGGAACCGATGCTCGCAAGCGTGGCAAAACTTGCCGCTGCTGACAACATCGAATGCCAGGTAAGCATGGAACGGATGATGGCCTGCGGCATAGGCCTTTGCCAGAGCTGCGTTGTCGGCGTTAAGGACGAAGGCGGCGAAGAAGTGTATCGCCTGTGCTGCAAAGACGGACCAATTTTCAACAGTAAGGATATTATCTTTGAGTAACGAAACAAAAATAAGCGTAGATTTTGCCGGCTTAAAGGTATCTAACCCGGTATTCACTGCATCGGGCACATGCGGTTACGGCGACGAATTGTGCGATTTTCTCGACGTCAACCAGTTGGGCGGTTTTATTACGAAGAGCATTTCTCCTGCTCCTCGCAAAGGCAATCCTTCTCCAAGAATTGTCGAGACAGACTCCGGAATGCTAAACGCGATAGGACTGGCCAACATAGGCCTCAAACGATTTATCGATGAAAAAATCCCTATCCTTGCCCGCTTCGGCACGGCTGTCTTCGTAAACGTCGCCGGCCAGACGATCGACGATTATGTAGAGGTTATCGAAAATCTCGCAGACCAAAAAGCCATCGCAGGTTTCGAGTTGAACATAAGCTGCCCTAATGTAAAAGCAGGCGGCATCGCATTTGGAACCGACCCGAACCTTATCGAAAAGATCACAAAAGCAGCAAAAAAAGCATCCAAAAATAAACCGCTCATGGTCAAGCTCACTCCAACGGTAACAGATATTTGCGTAACCGCCCAAGCCGCCGTTAACGGAGGCGCGGACGCATTAAGCCTCGTCAACACTTTTACCGCAATGTCCATCGACATCGAAAGCCAAAAGCCCGTCCTTGCCAACAGAACAGGAGGCCTTTCCGGACCTGCCATCAAACCCATGGCTCTCTACCTGGTAAATCGCGTCTACAACAACGTCGCCAAACCAAACTCAATACCGATCATGGGCCTGGGAGGTATCCGAACCGCTGGCGACGCTATCGAATTTATCATCGCAGGAGCAACTACCGTAGCAATCGGAACCGCGACATTTGCCCATCCGCAAACTGGGGTCCGGGTCGTCGAAGGGATAAAAAAATACTGTCTGCGAAAAAATATTTCCGATATAGCCGATTTAATTGGTTGCTTGCAGTAAACCGGCCAATATGGTATGCTAAAGTCCGGCAGAGATTAACCTTAAGATTTGTTTGGGGCAACAAATGGATATCCTGAAATTACTGTATGATTACTTTCCTACCGCTGTCTATACCGGCAAGTGCCTGGTATTCGTCAGCGAAGACTGGCGGATCGAGCTTACACAGCACAAAAACGCCGATTACAGCCAGTTAAATCGTGAATTCCCCCTCATAAGGGTTCGCATATTTCAAAAAGCCCTTAACGGCGAGTTCGTCCCCGGACATTACGAGGATTTTCAACTCGATTCGCTTAGCGAACTCTCAACGCAAATCGAAAGGTATATTCAGTTTGCCGTCGGGGCAAATATCAGGGAGGGGCAGTAAATTAATGCCGACGCCGCAGATTACCGAATCTGAAGATGGCGTGATCTTCCGTGTAAAGGTTGTTCCCGGCAGCAGCAAAACGCAGATCGCCGGCGTTTTTGATGGCATGCTGAAAGTAAGGGTTTCGGCCCCGCCGGAAAAAGGAAAGGCAAACAAGTGTCTGACCGAATACCTTGCCAAAATACTCGCTGTCAAAAAAAAGGACGTCAGGGTTGTTTCGGGACTTACCAGCCCTGTAAAAAAAATAGCAGTAACCGAACTGACAACGGAAGAGGCAGGAACAAGACTTAGCGAAAGTTTACTATGAGCAGGCACACCAAAAGAATATTAACAATTGTATTTTTAGCCGTTTTTTTCGCAAACCAGGCTTGCGGATACTATGAACTTGCAAACTCACGTAAGCGGGGATTAAGGCACAATTCAATTGAAACGATCCTGCAATTGGACGACGACAAGATCGACCTCGCAACGGCTGTGCTGGTACTTTCCCGCGACTGGGGAACAACTAAAACCCTTCACAGCTACCGTCGCAAGATTGACCTGATGGCACAGGAAATACTAAGACGTGCAGAACAAAAACAAATACAGCACGACGCGGAGATCATACCTTTAATTAATGAATATCTTTTCAGCGAGTTGGGGTTCAAATCCGTCGAGACCGCTGATAACCCCGAAGATCTCTTTCTACATTCCGTCATCGACAAAAAACGCGGATATTGCCTCAGCCTCTCGGTTCTCTATCTCTCCATCGCCGAAAGGATCGGCTTGCCTTTGTACGGCGTCGTTGTGCCGGGACATTTCTTTGTAAGATATGACGACGGCGAAATAAGATTTAATATTGAGACGACAAGTGACGGGAGAAACGCATCTGATAAGCATTACAAGGATAAGTTCAAGCCGCCCGCCGGCGAAGATAGTGTATATATGAAAAACCTTACAAACCGCCAGACACTGGGATGTTTCTTCAACAACCTTGGAAACAGCTACAGTATTATACAGGAGCTGGACTACGCACAGATAGAGCTGGAACGCGCCGTAACCGTCACACCGAACTTGGCCGAAGGACACACAAACCTGGGGAATACTTATCTCACCAAGGGCTTTCTTCAGGATGCTTTGTATGAGTACGCTATAGCCATCGACATACTTCCCACAGATCCCAAAACGCATAATAACATGGCAAACGCTTATAACCAGTTGGGCGAACCAGCAAAGGCGATCGTTTCCTACAAAAGGGCAATTAAGATCGATCGCAACTTTTCCGATGCCCACAGAAATCTTGCGGGAACATATCTCGGACTTTCCAGCCTGAAAAAAGCACTGAGCGAAATAAAGAAAGCCCGGAAAATCGACCCCAAAGACCCCGCAACACAACGTCTGCTCGGAGACATTTACAGCAGCATGAATAAATTCGACCTGGCAATACCTGCCTACAGAAAGGCCCTCAAGCTCAATCCCAACGACGCAGGGGCATGCACCAACCTCGGATACGCATACCTTAACAATTCCCAGACTCATGACGCTGTCTCATGGCTTACCATCGCGATACAGTTGGAACCGTTAAATACCAACGCATATTTCGGACTTGCCAACGCGTACAATAAACTCGGACAGCTCGCCGATGAGATTACTACCTATCAGCAGCTTCTGGAAATACAACCAAATGCGGTTGTAGCGATGCAAAACCTCGGCAACGCATATATGAATCAGAAATCGTTCGATGATGCTGTAGAAACATATATCCAGGCCATAGCACTGGCTCCCGAAAACCCGGACATTTACTATAACCTTGGAGTAGCATATATTAACCTTAACCTCTTCGCTGACGCCATTGCACAATACGATAAAACGATCGAGCTTTCGCCTAAAAATGCCGCTGCCTACAATGGACTTGCAATAGGATATTATATGATGAAAAACAAGGAAATGGCCCAAAAGCATGCCAGGACCGCAACAAAGCTGGGCTTTAAGGTACAAAAAAAACTACTGGATGCGATTAAATAATATGGTCACGATTGAAAATTCCCGTTTTATTCGCGGTAACTTGCTTGTTAACAAATAGTTATCATTTTACTCGCGGACATTTACTACCCTTAAGGGTATAACATGTTATTGAATGGAGGCAAAAAAATGAAGATCAAAAAAGTAGTAACCACCGTCATCGCCGCAATCGTCGTCTTGCCTGTAATCATTATCCTCGCCGTAGCTCTTTTCGGCGGCAATATGATCAAAGCAGGAGTTGAGATTGGGGCATCAAACGCACTCGGCGTATCCGTCACCCTGGACGAAGCCTCACTGTCTTTATTCGCCGGAAAACTAGAACTCGAAGATCTCCAGGTAAGCAACCCGCCCGAATTCGAACATGAAAAACTACTCACCATGGGATTGGTGCATGTAAACGTAGCATTAACTTCACTAACCAGCGACACCGTTGTAATTCAGGACATGATCTTTGATGAAGTAACCCTCGTCATAGAGCAAAAGGGACTGAAAACAAATCTGCAAACAATTCTCGATTCTCTACCCGAAGCCGAGCCGGAAGAAGAGCCCGCCGAACCCGTAAAAGATGAAGAAAAACCTGCAAAAAAACTGAAAATTGCAAATCTCGAAATTAAAAATGTACACGTAAAGGTCAATCTCCTTCCAATACCGGGGAGGCTTGACGAAGTAACCTTCAACCTGTCGCCGATTGTAATGACTGACCTGGGATCGGATGACAAGATGACCATTGCCAAACTTACTTCTAAAATACTTATGGCAATAGCAAAAGGTGTCGCCACCGATGGCACCAAATTCCTTTCGGAAGACATCCTTGGACCTATGCAGGACGTAACAGGAGCCGCTGTCAAAATAGGTGCAGAGACACTCAAGAAAGTAACTGACATAGGTGCCGAAGGCATCGGAAAAGGCGCAGAGGGGATCAAAAAAGGCGTCGAAGGAATTGGCGATGGCCTAAAGGGTATTTTCGGTGGAAAGAAAAAGGAATAATAACAGTAGTATTTCCATACTGATCGCGATTAAAACTTCCCGTTTCTTCGCGGCTAAGTAACGCTGCGATTGTAAGTCATGGCATTACTCGCGAGAACTTACTACCCTTAAGGGTGTAAAATGTCCAAAGAAGTAATAGAAATTACCCGCGATGATAAGGCTGTCCCCTGTGGCGAAGGCAGGCGAGGGGTTATCATAAATCCCGGCGCAATCGGTGATAACCTGCTGACCCTGCCGCTTGCGGAATACATGCAAAAAACGCTTGCCATCGATGCCGTAGACTTTATCGGTAATGCGGATCACATAGAATATTTGCAGGGAAGAAGCTGCATCTCAAATACGCGGTCCATCGATTCGCTGCCTCTGTATAACCTCTTCGCTGACCCCGACGAATTCGCACTCGACGAAGGACAAAAACTCGCAAAATTACTCCGCGGCTACGAGTGGATAGTAAGCTTCCTTGGAGACTCGCCCAGCAGCTTCGAGGACAATCTCATCGCAAGCATCTACACAAGCCACCCCGCCCAGATCTCGATCCTCCCCTTGATACCCGACGAAAACGCATCGATACACATAAGTCGTTTCTACATCGAAAAATTT
>VRUF01000070.1:11462-11690 GCA_019456245.1 Planctomycetota bacterium
GCCAGGCAAACGATCTTGACCAGACGGATTTCAAATTCAATCCCGATGCAAAACTCATCAAGCCAATCGAAACCGACATCGAAAACGGAAAAATGCTCGCAAAATCACTCGGCGTAGATGCGGCCAAAAAAAAAGTAGTCATACATCCCGGCAGCGGAGGTCAATACAAATGCTGTCACATTGAAAACATTTCCGCTGTTGCGCGAAATTTAAAAACTGCCGGCTACG
>VRUF01000344.1 GCA_019456245.1 Planctomycetota bacterium
AACCCTTCGGGTACTAACAACGTGCAACCCCTCACATTTCAATGGTAGGCCATGTATTTTATATTGTGCCCCCCATCGGCCCACACTGCACCACGCTAAAGGCCCGTGTTATCGTGGCCCCCTTACCCCCCTGTTACGCATACACACAGGCTGCCCGCTTTAGGGGGGTCAGTGCGCGCGTAAAAAAACGTTACAGGCTCCCCGAAAAAGCACAAGGCACTCCATGCGCAAATCGTCATAATTCGCAACTGCCCGAATCGGGCAGAAGCTATTTTAATATGAATTGTTGCGCCTGTCACCCTTGCGCTTCTCGGTTCGCGCAGCCGCACAAAAAATGAGGCTCGTAAAAATCTTACGGTGGGCCATTGCTTCACTGCTTTGGTTTTTTCTATGTTCAAGGAAAACACGAAAAAAAGAGGGAAGAAAAACGGAGTAGTTGCGGGGAAGTCTTTTAATTGCTTACCTTTGGGGTACAAAAAAACAAACTATGAAAATCAAATTTAGTGGTGTAGGTATCACAGATGGTCGCGGAAAGTTTGGCGGTTCGGTCGCTTCTCGCAATACATCAGGAGCCTACATACGAAACAAAGTTACTCCAGTCAATCCAGATACTCCCGCTCAGTCAGCTGTACGGGCCACGTTTGCCGATATCTCACAGGCTTGGCGTGATCTAACACAGGTACAACGGGATCAATGGAATGAGGCTGTACCATCATTCGAGCATACGGATATCTTTGGCGATACGATCCAGCCAACAGGGTTCAATTTACATCAGCAGCTTAACCTAAATCTTGGTGCTATCGGCCTTGCATTTATCACCAGTCCACCAGCGCCATCAGAGGTTCAATCACTGACCAATTTGGAACTCGAACTGGATGGCCCCGGAACAAGCTTACAGGTCAATTCTACGGAGGCCATCGAGGCATCCACAGACTTTATAGTCGAGGCCACAGCGGGTCTTAGCGCAGGTATTTCCTTCGTTGATTCGGAGTTAAAAGCAATTGTTATCTTAACAGATTCAGATGCATTTCCAGTCCTTATTCAAGTTGCTTACGATGCTGTATTTGGAGCACTTCCACCAGTCGGTACAAAGGTTTTCGTCCGCATGGTTGGTGTCAACAATACAACAGGGCAGCGGGGTTCAGGCATAAAAGCTTCGTTCATTATCACGTAGCGTGCAAACTCATGATGATGAAGATTACAGGCCCACTTCGGTGGGCCTTTTTCTTTGATATCAACAGTCAACTGTTGGCACGTTTTGCTCCAGGACTAAAAGCATATGGCCATGGTCGCTATACTTGTCTATCAGCATGCACGCTACGATCCACAAAAGATCATTCGAAAGACATTTTGCCCACCTGAATGCATTGACGGCTTATAGGGTAGGCTTTAGGACAGATGGGGGCGTTGAGCTTCGGCCTGCCCCCTCTGTTTTCTTCAACTGTTCTAAAATAAATAGGGCCGTCCCTGTCAATGATCTTTCATCATTGAGTACTTGGTTTATCGTATGCTCCCACATCTCAAATATTGGTCATGCGTAGTTCTGCTACAGGTACCATCCCGCACGTTTCAGTGAGGCCTAACAGCGTTACATTCTACAATCTACCCGAGCGCATGGGCGCTCGTAGCATTCGCCAAAGAGAGGCTGAAGTGCATCTGCTGGACAACGACCACAACGGCCACATTTCCAACAAGGCAAAAACACGGATCAATCAGGGCATTGATTGGATGCTGTATCTCGCAAATGAGAAAACATTCCAAGGTTTCAAGTCCAATAGAAAGTACAAGTTTAGGGTGAACTTCGTTACGCTTACCCTATCTAGTAAACAAGTTCACACGGATCAGGAGATAAAAAACCAGCTGTTAAACCACTTTCTGATTGAAATGAAAAGTAAATGGGATGTAGGGATGTATCTATGGAGAGCTGAACCGCAGCAGAATGGTAACATACACTTCCACATACTTACGGACAAGTTTATACCTTACAA
>VRUF01000345.1 GCA_019456245.1 Planctomycetota bacterium
ATTGGAGGCCTCTTCGAAATTACCGCTCTCGGCAAAACAATGGCCCAGATTGGTAAGTGCCTTGGCGGATTTCGGATTGTCCTGCAACTGCAGTTGAAACTCATCTTTTGCTTTGTCAAAATGGTAGGCTGCATCTTTGGTATTACCAACTTTTTTAAGCGCTGTCGCAAGATTATAATGAGCGCCGCCCATTGAAACTTTAAACTCGGCCTGAGCATTATATTGAACAGCTTTTTGAAGAAACTCAATCTCTTCCTGCAATTTCCCCTGTTCGCCGAGAATCCCTGCAATACGATTGTATACCTTAACAGACAGCGAGGATTTTAAAGGCGGGACTTTCTGGTAGTATTTGATGCTTTTGTCAAATTCACCACGCCTGGCAGACCGTCTGCGTATTTCATATGACGACTGCGGCAACCCTGTTTCTGGCGCACTGGTCGATGTAACTTTCACCGGTGAACTCAACGAAACCATCAATGACGTTTCTACAGATAGCAACGGTGCAGCCGTAATAATGTCATCGGCCTGTGTAAAGACACCTTCATATACCGTTCCGGTAGATGATGTCACCGGCCCGCTGCCTTACGACAGCAATGACGACCTCGCAACAGGATGCAGCGGCTAAATGTAACAAGATCAGACAAAAACCTGATTGCAAGCAACACCAAAGCGTGGCGGCTTTTACAGTCGTCACGTTTTTTTTTTTTCTTGACAGGAATATAGATAACCGTTAGTCTGAAATTTTATCAGTTTTATCATCTTTATCAGCTTTATCAGCTTTGTCAGTAAGATTAAAGATCTTGCGGCAGCGGCATAAGGTGCTAAGCCTTATGCGGAGCAGGGCGATAGCTTTTTGACATGAGCCCCTTGAGGGTCATCATTAGCCCGATTCTTTAGTACGTTTGCCAGACCATGTGTTTCTAAGTAAGAAGGTGTGTATGTATTTAGAGATCATAGTTGGGTACCGTCTTGGCGCAAACTCCCCAGGAGAATCCTTGGTTATTTTCCACGGTTGTATAGCACATGGGGTGCGCGCACATAAGATTTAAAATAACTCTCAGCGGCGTAGCTGGGAATGAGTGGAGGTGTTTGGAATTTTAGTATTTTAGTAGGAAGGAAAAATCAAATGAATGCATGGAAAAATGAGGGTCATGTTAGAGTGAAGTTTGTTGCCAGTTTTTTATTGGCAGTTTTATTGGTTCTGGGAGGGGCTATCACCGCCATGGGAGATATTGATATTACTATCATGTCCTGGAATCCCAGTGATGCGTCGGAGGTTGATTTCCAAACGGTACCAAACGGTGAAGATTATGTGGTTGCGGCCATCCAGGCTACCGGTACCGATATTGCCGGTCTGGTGGAACAAGGCAGCACCGCCGCTGACGTAGCTTCTACATTGGGCTGGTACTATTACGAATGGACCGCCAGCCGGGCCATTGTCAGTAAATACCCGATTGTAGAAGCTCTTCCCGGAGGTCCCGGTGGTTATATTTTGGCCGCAAAAATCCGCGTCAGCGACTCGCCGGTACAAGATATTATCGTTACCTGCGGGGCTCTTTCATCGCAACTTTATGCTTCGGATGAGGCCTGTACGGGCCAAACACCGGCCCAGATCATCGCTTCAGAAAATCTCGAACGTATGAATCCAACATGGGGAATCATCGATCAGATGGCGCCTTATGCGAGCGATCTGGCTAATACCGATAACGTGCCATTTTTCTTTTGTGGTGATATTAATACCCCTTCGCATCTGGATTGGACCGCTGAAAATAATAAGGGTTGCCAAATAGGCGCAGTCGCACTGCCGGTAACTATTTATCTGGAGGACACCCTGGGATTAAGAGATGCATATCGCCAAAGGCATCCTGACCCGGTTTATTCGCCGGGTAATACATGGTCACCTTTGTACTATACTCTTTCAACTGGCCAGGATCGAATAGATGTGATTAATTATAAAGGTTCCGGTGTGAGTCTTCTCGATT
>VRUF01000071.1:0-2596 GCA_019456245.1 Planctomycetota bacterium
GGAATGATATTTCCATGCGGGCAATGAGTAGGATGTCCGAGAAGGATGCAGACCTTTTCTTCGACGTCATCCTTTAGTATATGCTCGAGTCTGCATGCATCTTCCTCAAATTCTTCTGCCTTGACTGCAAGAACATCGGTAAGAAGCAACTCGGCGAGGCGATGACGTCTGATTACGCCGCGTCCGGCATCTGTTCCCGCGTCTGTAAGTTTATACTTATCATCAACGGACTCAATGAAATTTAGCGAAAGCGCATCCTGGGCAGCATTTTTTACTATCTCTGCGGATGGGTACCCGTCGTTTTCAACTTCGTGAACGTAAAGGGCTTCGAGCAATTCTTCGACTTCGGGACATATCATTTTTTTCTCTTTCCTATTTTGCTTAGCCATTTCAATGACTGAGGTTGCTTTGGGCTTTCATAACCGCAATGCGGACATTTTACTTTTTTGCACCCACCAAAAAGGCTGCATTGGCCGCACTGTTTTTCGGCTGCTTGTTCGTCAAACTCTTTGTCGCAGAAAGAACAGATCATAATACCAAACCAAAAATATTAAAAACTGAGTTTGCTATGAAACCAACTGTAAAAGCTATTATGCAGATACAGACAGATGTTATTGCGGCGATTTTGAAACCGCATTCCTTCTTGAAAACGAGAAACTGGGCGATGCAGGGCAGAAAAAGCGTGAGCGTGATCGCGGCAACTGCAAGCTGATTGCCGGTCATCATACCGCCCTTCTGCAGGTCATATAATCCTGCAACTCCGTAGTCTCTTCGGAAAAAACCGAAAATAAACGCGATCGAGGCGTCATCCGGCAAACCTATCGCATTGACAAGCGGGGTCAGCATTTTGATGGTCCACTGGAAAATGCCCGTAAGATCGCCTAACCATATAAGAAAACTTGCGAGGATGAACAGTGGCAGTATCTCCTTGAAGTACCAGACCATCCTGGAATATGTTTTTATGAAAACGTTGGCAAGACGCGGAAGTCTAAGAGGAGGAAGCTCCATGTAAAAGCTCGGTTTTTCGCCCGGGAAGAAACGTGCCAGTAATGTTCCTACCAGCACAAAAACTGCTCCGACAAATAATGCCCACGCCAGAAGTGCGTAAGGATGGGTCGCCAGCAGACCCAGTATGACGCCGAATTGCGCAGAGCAGGGAATGGCAAGGGCAAGCAGGATCGAGGCGATAACTTTTTCGCGTTTGCTTTCCAGAGTACGTGTCACCATCGTCGCCATCGTCGTACAACCGAAACCGAGGACTATTGGTATCACAGCACGTCCGTTTAGTCCAAGACGTTTGAAAAGTCTATCGATCAGCATCGCCAAACGGGGTAGGTAACCGCTGTCTTCGAGGATTGAAAAGGCGATGAAAAAAGTTCCGACGATCGGCAGGACGATAGCTATGGCGTACCTGATGCCAAGGGTGATAACGCCGTATTCACCTGCGATAAGGTCGTACAAAGGCTGCCACGATATCCAGTCAGACGTTATTTTCACGACGAATGGGTTGATGTATAGCTCAAAGATATTGGATTCGAGAAAATCAACCAGAATGCCTGCGCCAAATCCCCCTACGAATTTATAAATTCCAAAGTAAAGCACGACAAATAAAATCGGCAGGCCCGCAACCGGGTGCATGCAGAAACGACTCAACTTTTCGCGAAATCCTATAAAACGGCTGTCGGGCAGTTTTACGGAACCGGCGACAATGCTTTTGACTTCTTCCTGAATCGCCCACGTAAGATGGTAGTGAACCGAATGATCAAGCTTAGAAAGACAATCGCCGGTTGTGTCTTTTACAAACTCAATATCGACATTTTTTTCAAAAACCGGACAGGTGTCCATCGCCTGCGGATCAGCCTGCAGCAGGAGCAGCGACCTGGTTCTGCATGAAAGATGTTGATCTTCCTCTAACTGTTCGGCAATAGCTGAGATAGCGTTTTCGATCGCGGCGGGATAGTCAATCAGCCTCGATCGGGCAGGCCTTGCATGATGTATTCTGTGGAGAAGTTCTGCTGTGCCTTTGCCGGAAATAGCGACGGTTTCGACAACAGGAATCTGCAAAAGCTCTTCCAGTTTGGCACTGTCGATATGTATTCCAAGCTGGCGCGCTTCGTCTGACATGTTGAGGACAAGAATAACAGGCAGCGATGCTTCGATGAGCTGAAGAGTAAGACCGAGCATTCTTTGGATATTTTTCGCATCGATAACATGGACCACGGCGTCGGCATGGTCTTTTAGGAGCAGATCCGAGGCTACTTTTTCTTCATCGGTTATTGGCGACAAAGAGTACATCCCGGGCGTATCGATAATCTCATACTTATGGCCCGCGATATCGGCGGCGCCCTTTGATAGTTCGACCGTCGTGCCGGGATAGTTTGAGACTATGACATATCGACCGGTAAGCCTGTTAAAGAGCATACTCTTTCCGACATTGGGACTTCCAACCAGCAGAACCTTTCGGGTCAACGAATGCGTCGAACCGCTGGGCTTAGCCTCGGTCTTGTCTCGAACATTTTTTGCTGAAACTTCCATGGAAGACATAAGTTGACTCTTTTGTTAAACAAACCACGTTTTTTACTCGCCATAATGATAC
>VRUF01000071.1:2606-11633 GCA_019456245.1 Planctomycetota bacterium
ATCAATAACATATAGCGAGCGATCTGTCAACATTTTTTTTTTCAATCGGGTGAATAAAAGAATACAGAGTGACACAGACATCTATACTGAGGAGCCGAAAAACTGTTCAGTTACAGCCAAAAACATGTTTTTTAGAGTTTTAAGGCCATAAAAAATGCTGTATTGTAAATTTTGCGTCTGTAGAACTATTATGAATGGGAAAATCAACCAGAATTTTTATGCCGATTGACGCAAAAGTAATTGCAGTACGCTGGGATGGGGCTTGGGCGGTCACCCTGCGGGACTGGACAAGAGATACGCTCACAAGATTTCGCTTGTGTATAATCCCCAAAATGATACATTCTGTTTGTTCTATTGTGCCGACGGTAAGAAGGGCCGTGGAATCGGTCTTATAACGAGCAAACCAATTAAATAGTCCACATCTATACCCTTAAGGGTAGTAAATGCTCGCGAGTGAGATGGTAACTATTTATTTGAAAACAAGTTACCGCGAACAAAACGGGAATTTTCAATCATGATCAGTATAAAGGAATATATTGTGAATAAGGCGGATTTGAGCAGACGTGATTTTGTTAAAATATTTGGGGTCTCTGCCAGCGTTTTTCTTTTGCCGCAGGTGAAAAGTTTTGCAGCGACTAACAAAAAACCCAACATTCTTTTCTTATTCAGCGATGACCACGCCTATCAGGCGATAAGCGCGTACGGCGGGCGTCTGGCGAAAGTTGCTCCGACGAAAAACATCGACCGCATAGCCGACGAAGGGATGATCTTTCAGAAGTGCTATGTCACTAATTCGATCTGCGCACCCTGCCGCGCCGTTATTCAGACGGGCAAGCATAGCCATCTAAACGGTGTTATAACCAATGGGAAAACGTTTGACAACAGGCAGCAGACGTTTCCGAAACTTCTGCAAAAAGGCGGGTACCAGACGGCTATCGTGGGCAAGTGGCACTTGAAGTCGCGCCCGACGGGATTTGATTATGACGAAGTTCTGCCCGGCCAGGGCGCATATTACAACCCGGTATTCATTAAACGCGGTGAGAAAGTAAAACACGAAGGTTACAACAGCGACATAACAACGGACCTCGGGCTAAAGTGGCTAAAGGACGAACGTGACACAGACAAACCGTTTATGTTGATGCTCCAGTACAAAGCGCCGCACCGAAACTGGCAGCCCGGGCCCGATCACCTGACACTTTTTGATGACGTTAATATCCCGGAACCAGAGAACTTATTTGACGATTACTCCGGACGCGGCACCCCCGCCAATACGCAGGATATGTCGATAGAAAAGACTATGAACCCCAAAGACAACAAACTTATAACGCCCCGCGGACTTACTCCGAAACAACTGGAAAAATGGAACGCTGCATACGGTCCTAAAAATGAGAAATTCAAAAAAGCCGAGCTCGAAGGCAAAGAGCTTGTTCGCTGGAAATACCAGCGTTATATGAAAGATTATCTGCGGTGTGTCCGCTCGGTTGACGACAATATCGGGCGCGTGCTGAAATACCTCGACGACACCGGCCTTGCAGGCAACACCATCGTTATATACTCATCGGACCAGGGATTCTATCTTGGCGAACACGGCTGGTTCGACAAACGCTTCATGTATGAAGAATCCTTCCGGACGCCGCTGATAGCCCGCTGGCCCGGTCATATCAAGGCTGGTTCGTCAAACCGCGACCTCGTGCAAAATCTGGATTTCGCACAGACGTTCCTGGATATCGCAGATGTCGAAGCGCCGTCAGATATGCAGGGGAGCAGTTTTAAGACAATCCTTGAAAAGGGCAAAGCGCCGTCAAACTGGCGAAAGAGTTTGTATTACCAGTATTATGAATTTCCCGCAACCCACAGCGTACATAGACACGAAGGCGTTGCGACGGACCGTTACAAACTGATACATTTCTATGACATCGGCGAGTGGGAATTTTACGACCTCAAAAAAGATCCGGCTGAAATGAAAAGCGAATATGACAACCCAAAATATGCCGACAAGGTCGAAGAGCTAAAGGCGGAACTGGAAAAGCTCAAAAAACTATATAAAGTAACCCCCCCGCCGCCATTGCGCGAGCGAAAGCCAAAATCGGGAAAACCCAGGGACAAAAAATATTAATCTTTTTTTTATGTAACATATTCGGGGAGTAAGCGTCTATATTATAGCTAAGCCCTTTTTATGTTTTCTTTGAGGTAATTAACAATGCTCAATCGACATTTTTTGCGGTTTTTTTTACTTTTTGTTTTTATTTTGGGCGGTTCTACATTATCGAAAGGCAAAGCGTTTGCAGAAAGCATAGAAAGTGATCTTCAAAACCGGTTAAGGGTACATTATGCAATTGAATGCTCTATAGATGATAACGGACAGCTTTTGGAGGGGAACGAGGTTATTAGCTTTAAGAACAGCACATCTGATCCGATTGGCCAGATTGCGATAAAATGGCTTCGGCAAGGCGGGGAAACTCTGAAAGTTACGAGCAACGGCAAGGACGTTTCATTTTTGACAGATGTCAAGTCAAGCCGAGTTATTTTCAAACTTCCCGAAGCAATAAAACCCGGCGGTAATGGAATCATTGAGATTAAATTTGGTGGAGTTAAGCCGGCTCAATCTTTAAATAACAAAATAGGTTTTGCAGCCTGGCATCCTCAGTTAAACTGGGGGTTACAGAGACATGCTGATTTCGATGTGAAAATCAATGCCCCTTCTAAATATGCCATTTTGACCAGCGGGTTTTTCAATGAATCTGTTGGTCGTTACCAAGTGAAAGGTGTGAGATCATTTTTGGTGATCTTGTGCAACGAGCATAAGGTTATGGAAGCAAATGCCGAAGATGTGCTGGTACGATGCGCTTACACGCCTGAAAGTGAAGAATGTGCCCGGCTGATCGTCAAGACAGCAGTTGATGCGATTAATTTCTATCGTAAACACTTTGGATTCTATCCTTACCGCATACTGACAATTGTTCCAGGAATGGACAATCCAGCCGGTGGGTATCCGGTAGCACCATGTGTGGTAGCTATTCATGGTATGGAGAAGTTTGATTCGAGGCCAAAGAATCACTGGCAGTGGATAACAGCCCATGAGATTGGTCATCAATATTGTGGCGAGTATATATTAAGTGATGACACGACGGATCCATTTAACTGGCTGATGATCGGTTTGGGGATTTATGCCGATCGCGAGTACTCACAGGCAAGAAATCTGAGTTCTGAAAAACATCGAGGTTTGATGGATCGTTATATTGGAGGTGTACGCGACGGGCTTGACACCACTATAAACATTACTCCTGAGCAGCGGTCGAAGATCAAATTCGATTTTAATAATGTTGTTAAACACGGCAAGAGCTACAGTGTTATAAGTGCGCTGGATTGCGTTTTGGGTAAAGAAACCTTTAGCAGGATATATCGACGTTGTTTGAAGGAATTCGGGGGGCGAAGATTAGGCGTTTT
The DNA here is from genome assembly GCA_019456245.1 of Planctomycetota bacterium. Classification (GTDB taxonomy): domain Bacteria; phylum Planctomycetota; class Phycisphaerae; order Sedimentisphaerales; family Anaerohalosphaeraceae; genus VRUF01. Next base: position 6,054 of record VRUF01000071.1, read on the forward strand.
GGAATTTCAGGCTGTTTGCGAAGAAGAAGCCGGTCAGGATCTGGGATGGTTTTTTGAGCAATGGGTCAACTCAAATAAACATCTGTCTTATAAGATTTCTTCACAAAAATGCCAGAAGAAAGACAACTCTTATATTTCCAGAGTAGAAGTCAAATGCATCGGCGATTTGAAAATGCCGGTTCCTGTGACTGTTTATTTTGCGGATGGGAGTTCTCAAACCCGGTTTACAAATCGGCTTACAGATATTAATGTCCTGGAATTTAAAAGTAAATCGCCGTTGAAAAAGGCCCTGCTGGACTCTAAGGAAGCCCTAGCCTTTGCCTTACCTCAGTGATAGAGCCGGCACCGATCAGGCCTGTTGACTTTGAGATAGTTGAGATCGATTTTGAACCGATACATCGAGGTAAAAACGTTGTGTGGGTAAAGGTAAAAAACAATAATCACAGCGTCATCTACTTATAATATTCTGAGTATGCTTTTAGTATTTCGCTTGCTACTGGTGGGCAGCCTGAGACGAATACTCCGCAGTCTTTGTGGCGGGCTGTGCAGTTTCCTATGCATAGGGTGCCCTGCGGTAAGTCTTCGTGGCCCTTGCCTATTGCGATTACGACGTCGTTTTCGTCTTTGCGGGCTTCGTGGAGCTCTTTGCCGTAGCGTTTCAGGAACATTAGTAATGTTGACTGGCATGCGCTGCATGATTGTTTGTCGCGGATGTCGTATCCGGCGAATTCTATCGAGAGCTTATCAGGCGGCGGCGCGAAGGGGCTTTTCATTTCTTTGTAGTTTTTTGGGAATACGTAGATGCTTTCCAGGTCGATGATGCCGCAATTTCTTTCGGCTGCCATTTCAAGTGCGGGATGTTAGATGCTGATATGCCCATTAGTTCGCAGGCGACGGAATCGACTGCTAATGGGTCCACGGCAACAATTACAACGTCCATGGGTTTTGGGTTGCCTGCGCTTGGGCCGAGGCCTTCCATGCCTACCGTGCCGTCTATGATCGACAGGTGCGGGCGTAATACCGTGGCCATGTCGGCGATGGCTATGTCGAGGGTTTTTTCTTCATGATCCGGCAATTCGGCAAGCATGTGGAGGTCCACTTTGGAACGACGCCAGAGGCAGCCTTTCATGTTCTTTACCGAGAGGGTAACGCCGGTGTGCATGTGGGTTTTCATTACGGGGATGGAAACTATGATGTCAAACTCAGTTATTTCGGGGCATATCTTCAGGGAATTTATCGCGATACCTTCGTCGATGTCAAACGGCACAAATTTTCTTGCGTCCATATCGATGAGCGGACAGTTTCTTTCGGCGGCGACGGCGGCGATTCCGGTGGATTCGAAGGCGTCCATTGCCTTTACGCCGGTGATGGGGCTTTCGCCAATTGCCACTTGTGCGCCGGCTTCGGTGAAGGCATCTATGGCAGCTGCGACGACCTGGGGATGTGTTGTAACACCGGAGGCGGGTTTTGCACATCGGCCCGCGTTTGGTTTCAGGAGGACGCGTTTGTTCTTTGCAGGCGTAAGGTCAATGTTGGCCAGGGCTTTTCTTGTGTTATTGTATGGACCATTGCCTGATTCGCAATAGACCGATTTATCTAACTTAAATGGTGTTGGCGGGATTACGGTTTTAGATTTGCTTTTCAGATCGATGGCGCTTACGGCTTTTGGGTATGAGCCGAGCAATCTTACTGTGTTTTCGTGTTTAATTTCGTCCATGGCCTGTTGTATCTGCGGATCGGTGCAGTGGCCTTCTATGTCGATGAAGAAATGGTATCGGCCGAACATTTCTTTTGTCGGTCTTGACATGATGGAAACGAGGTTTATTGCCCGGCTTGAAAATGCGGTTAGTATATTGCTTAGTACGCCGGGCTTGTCGGTTCCTTCGAATATCAACAGGGATGTTTTGTATGATTTTGCCGGGTCGTATTCGGCGCCTGTTTTGCTGATGAGTATGAAGCGGGTCTGGTTGTTTTGGTAGTCGGCGATGTTTTCTATTACGAGCGGGAAATCGCCGGGCTTTACTGAGTGGGCAGGTACGATGGCAGCTTCATTTTGGACGCCATTGGAAACCTGCTCAAATGACATGCCGTTGCTTTGGGTCGTGATGACGGATGCAGCCGGGAGAGAGTCGATGCATTTTTCGCACTGGCCGCGGGTTATGAATTGTGCGTAGATTTTTTCTATGCTGTCTGTGCTTTGGCAGTTTGCCACGAGTGAGAACTGGATCGGAAGGAGCAATTCGTAGGTGATGCTGTATTGGCTGTGGACGAGCATGTCGAGAACGATGGGGACGTATCCTTCGATCATGTTTTCGATGGGGAAAAGGCCGTATTGGCAATCGGCGGACATGGCGGCAAATGTGCGGGTCAGTGTCGGGTAGAGTTTGACGGAATAGTCCCCGCAGGCATGGCGAGCGTAGAACTCGGCTGCGAGTTGGGAGAAGGTGTTTGCAGGGCCTAGCGTGGCAATAAAAAGCATATTTTAAATCTTTCCGGCATTTTTATACTGTAAAGGCGCATCGGTTATGTCTGCCATAGAGGCTACCATAATATAGACGAAAAATCAAAAGGTTATGTATTGGGAGCCAATCGAAGTGTTTTTTTTGTTTTGAGCGGTAAAAATGCTTGCAATCTATGCATTTTTGTGGATATTATGATTTTTCCGGGGCGGTTAGCTCAGTCGGCTAGAGCACCTGCTCGACACGCAGGGGGTCGTTGGTTCAAGTCCAATACCGCCCACTTTTTTAAAGCCTTGTTTCTGTTGTGGAAACAGGGCTTTTTTTAGGTATCCAACGATTATTTTCCCGAGATAATACGCCCTTCCTCGGTTATCAGCAGTTCTATATCCTTACCCTCGACAGAGCATATCAATCTTTTCTAAGATGATTACATTTGATTTCGTTTCTCTTAATCATTGATTAAATGCAGCAAGGGCAAAGGCCTGTCTACGTTTTCGATAAATTTCGGCCGCCCAGCCCATGGTGTCACACTCGAAACTCCCGTAAGATCCATCCAGTGCTGCAAGCGGGCAACGGGCAGGTTCCAGGTCATATGGAAATGGTTGGCTGGGGCGTATTGTTTGTACTCTGTCATGCTTGCATACTTTGGCACAACAAATGTGTGCGGCCAGTCCGGAGTAGTTAAATCGCACATTGCTTTACAAAGTTCCTGTGGAACCTCAGTTGTGTAAGCTTCATCCCAGATCATGCTGAACTTATTGTTAAGTGCGCTATACGCCACCCTGCCGGCAATACCTTCAATCCCTGCAGGCGTCATAAATGTAACCGAATTACCACCGCCCGGAAAATATCCCTCATCAGCCAGCGGCATACTAATTCCACTCATGATCTGCTTTAATGATGCTCCGGGTTTTTTAGCCCAGTTAAAGGACGCACTCCCCGAGTTGTCGCCATCGACAAGGCCTTTTGTGATGTAGTCAGCGTTTTTGTCTACCTTTACACCAATCTTCTTTGCAAGGGCCTGAATCTCCCAGCCTTCCCACACCTTTCTAAAGTCCATAAACAGCGGAGGATTACCGCCGCTAAGATATGTCATAAACAGCATTGTAAGCAAGCCCTGTGCATCTGATTCGGTAGCATAAGGCAATGGAGCCTTTGGGCCGTTATGATCGAATGTGCTGTTAAACAGTGACTCCATGCAATCTGCAACCGGCAAAGGTGTTCCTCTTTGATCGCTGCCCCATTCCAGTTGACTCATAAAGCCGCCGCCTATGGCGTTGAGGTCTTTCATCAAATCTCTGTTGATCAGATACATAGCAAGCGATTGATTAAATCTCTCGCTGTCTGCTTCGGTCTTCAGTTCTAAGCGTTTGCCGATATTTTTGTCGATCCATGCTCTTAGCTCTTTAAGTTCTTTTTGTTTGTATGCTTTTTTGGCGAGCATATCAGAAAGCAGTTTCATGTCCAGCCGGGCTATCTCAATGCCGAATGTATTTCTCGTAGGGATAATGTGCGCCAATGCGGTTTCCATTCCCATCGAATCATGTCCGAAGATCATCACACGCCTGCCCCTTAGCGCAACGGCAGTTACCGCCCCATAACACCAGTCAATCAGATTGGTCGCGGTCTGCTTGCTCATTTTGGGTTTGCTTCCGGTGTCGGGCCAGTTACCGACGTTAAGCGTAACCAGTTTGCCGTATTGACTTATCGCACCGGCCAGTGCGTGTGCGTATACAACGCCCGGTTTAGGTCCGCTGTTTCCGCATGTAATGTTGATCGGGGTATCTTTCGCGAATTGCTGCAAAAGAGAGATCGCAGTTAGCTGCGGATACGCCCACGTATCGGGCGCACAAACGAGAATATTGACGCCGGCTTTTCGAAACTGCTGGGCAACGATATCGGCCTGGGCTTCGCTGTCGACAAGAATATCAGAATAAACAACCTCCACAGGAGTATTGTCAGGAAGCATTACAGAACCGCTTATCGTATCGGCTACCATTGACACAACGTTTTGGACTCGTGTGCGGCTGTCCTGGTCAATACGAGGATCGCAGGGACTGAACACCCCTATAACAGGAACCTGCGGCTGAGCTTTTCTTATCACGGGTAAACACCGGGCATTTATCTTTTTAGCCATTACTGTAATTCCTTAAAATCTCTCGAATTTTACATTTACACGGTTTAAAAGCATATTTTCTATGTACGACATCGATGATCATATCGAGATCACCTTAAACTGTCAAAGATTAAATGCGGTGGTAAAGCGGTGCCGTGTTTGGCTGGAGGGTTAAGCTATTAGCTAAGGGCTATAACGGCTGTTTTTATTTTTCCCCCTCAACCCCCGCAGCGGGGGTTTCGACTGAACGAGAATTTAAGCTGTCTGAGGCTTTTAGTTCATCCTTCATAGCAAGTCTAAACACCTCTACGCTGCCATTTCTATTTCCACTGGCAAGTATGCTTTTGTCATCAGAAAAGGCTACACTATCTATTCCTCCTCCAGCCGAATCTGAAACCCGTGACCCAGCCAACATTTTCTGAATTGCCCTTGTTTTAATGTCCCATACAGCAATAGAGCCATCCTCAATCACAGTAGCCGCTGTCTTACAGTCTCGCGATATAATTGTCATTAGCATGGGAATCATTCTATTCTGTGGCCCTAATCTTAATCTGTTTATGGTTTTTTCTGGATTGATAGAGTCAGGCAGTTCAACCATTCGTATTTGCTCGTCATTTTGAGGATTCCAAAACCGAATCCCATCCGGTGCCGTAATTGCAACACTATTGCTATCAGGACAAAAAACAATTGAACCTATTTCAGAAATTCTCTTTATATGTAAAGCCCCAACCAACTGACCGTTTGAAACATTCCCAATAGATATCCTTCCGGTTCGACTTAAAGCTGCAATAAATCTACTGTCACCTGAAAAGGACATGGAAATCATCCTGTCACCTTTATTGCCAAGAATATAGAGTAGTTTACTGCTTTCAATGTCCCATAGCTGTATCGTTCCATCAGCAGCACAACTACCTAACATTTTGCCTTCATGTGATAAGGCGACGGCATAAATACTCCCCTGTGTAACAGGAAATGAATTGATCATTATCATTGATTTCATGTCGT
>VRUF01000072.1 GCA_019456245.1 Planctomycetota bacterium
TCGGAAGTATGGCCAGCAGGAATGTAATTGACTTGTTCTCATTGAAAATCGGCGTTTAGACGCAATAAACGCAAAACGAACAAACAAAGCCATTTGGTAAAATAGATAAAGCTCTCAAACTGACCGCTGACAGGAATGTAACTTTCGCACCTTCGAACCTTTAACTTTTAACGCTGGTTTACCGGCTACCCGCAAGCAGGATCGCCGAGGTTAAGATCGCGATGTCTGCTATTATGTGAGAAAAGAATACCGTTGCCAGACCGTTTAGTTTTTCCGCGCAGAATCGCCACAGGATCGCTACGGCAGCTATGATCGCAAATATCATCAGTGACCCGGACCACTTTACAAAAAAAACCATGACGAGAACATGGTATCCGGCGAAGACGACGTCTATGGGCCAGTGGGTTCTGCACGGACCCCAATGAAAACTCCGCCAGAAAAGCTCTTCAAGGAATGGGTGCAGCGATACGAACAGGAGGGCGAAGACGCAGAACGAGATTTTGCCCAAGCCGAATCCAGAGAGTGTTTGCGTCATTTTTTCGCTGTCGATAACCATATGATCGCGTATGGCGAAGGCCAGGAGTATTATCAGGGCAGACATGACGGCAAGCGGTATCGCGATGAACCAGTTCCAGCCGGAAAAAAGTTTTTTGAGGTTTCCCTCTCTTCCGTAAGCGATGATGAAAGTTAGCATGCAAACGTGGTATGCGATGAAGGCGATCCATGCATTATGGAATAAATACAGGCCGATGGAAACTACTATGTATGGAGCTGCAAGGGAGATAAGCTGAACTCTTCTGGTCATCTTTTTATTCGGCTTTGATAATCTGATATGCCCTTAGCACTTCTGCAACGGACCATGCCTGCGTAAAACATCCCTTTGGTTTTTGGGGTTGATCGCCGTCAAAGATCTCCGAAATTGCCGGGACGCATCCGTCATTGCTGAGGTGATCGAGCAAAGGTGCAAGGAACTGTCCGGCTTCGGTTAAGGAATTACCACTGAACTCGTTTACCTTTAGATGGGCCTCGATGAATGCTCCTATCAGATGGGGCCAGACGGTTCCCTGGTGATATGCGCTGTCGCGTTCAAATGAGTCTCCACAGTATCTTGGACGGTATCTTTCATCGCTGGGACAGAGTGTGCGAAGTCCGTATGGCGTCAGCAGGTGCTTGCGTACGGTGTGAACGACTGCTTGCTGCTGTTTAGGTGTCAGCGGTGAAAACGGCAGAGAGACGGCGTATATCTGGTTGGGTCGAATACTTGCATCCGGTGTGTCAGCGTTCGCGATGCAGTCGTAGAGGCAGTTTGCCTGTTTATTCCAGAAAAGATCGCAGAAGCTTTGGCCGACTTTTTCTGCCATGGAACCATAGTATTGAGCATCCATCCATGTCGCCTCGGAGGGAGTTTCTGTTTCGCGATAATATTCGGCGAGGCTGCACAGGCAGGAATACCACAGGGCGTTGATCTCGACAGCTTTACCGTGTCGGGGGGTAAAGGCGACATCGCCGCTTTTTGCGTCCATCCATGTTAATTGCGTGTTCTTGTCTCCGGCAATGATGAGACCGTCCGTGTCTGCATGGATGCCGAACCTTGTAGAGTTCTGGTAGCGGTCGACTATATGGCGGATCGCGTTTAGAAGTTCTTTTTCGAAAGTTTGACGGTCATCGGTTACGGCGAGGTATCGAAATGCCGAATGTGCGAACCACAGGGAAGCGTCGACGCTGTTGTAGTGTGGTTCGTTGCCGTAATCGTCGAACCGGTTTGGGATCATGCCTTCGCTTACTGCCGATGCGAAGGTTGTGAGCACTCCTGCGGCCTCTTCGAATCTGCCTGTGCAGAGCAAAAGTCCTTCCAGAGAGATGAAAGCGTCGCGTCCCCAGTCGAGGAACCATGGGAAACCGGCTAGAATCGTAGGTGTTGTTCGGTCGTCGATGACCCGTTCTACTATAAACTGGTCGGCGGCGACAAATAGGTGCCGCAGGTGCTTGTCTTTGTTTCCGGCTTTTTTTGTAATTTTTTTCTGATGATCGACAAGTCTGTCAATTGCGTTATCGATGTTTATATCGAGCAATTCATGGGCATTTCCATCTTTTCCAAGGCTTGCCCAGATGACGATCCTGCAATCGGATTCGATCTGACATTTGAACTGGCCGGGCGAGTAGAGATCCTCGAAACAATCCTGGCCCCGCTCTCTTTCGGTTCTGTAAAAGAAACGATGCCACCATTGGTCGGAGTTTTCAAACCACATCTGTTCGGATCGCAGGAACAGCTCTGTTTCGGGCAGTTGGGAGTTTGAAACGGAAAGCCCGTCGCAGCGCCATTCGGATGTAAAGGCGGTCTTCGATGTTTGCAGGGAGTGGAAATCTCGCATTGCGATAAGGGGCCTTACCGACAGTTGAGCTTTTTCGGTGATGTTGGAGAAATCGTATACGATGGCAATCGCGTCACGGTCTTCGAGAAGGTATATCGATTTTGTAAGATTACCGTTGCCGAGATCGAAATCGAAGTGGACGCCGACGTCCCGGCGAAAACCTGTAAGGTTATGAAAGCCTTGAGGTGCTATCTTGCCGTCGAATTCAAAGGAAGAGATGTCTATCTGGTTTTCACCGACGGTTATCGATTCGAGGCATTTTGAGAGAGATACTATTCTATTGGCAGGGGGAGTTAAGGATCCTGTCAGCAGACCGTGGTATCTGCGAGTGTCAACGCCGAGAACCGTCGAGCTTGAGAAACTTCCACGTGAGTTTGTAAGAAGCCATTCTTTTTTGAATAGTTCGTGAGCGTCATTTTCGTCAGGTGCGAACAAAATCGCCTGTGCGCTGTCAGTATTCATGGTAAGTAACATCAAGTAACTTTCTGTCAATATCCGTATCGTCAATTTACCGCAGCAAGCGGCTGTTCTTCCTTGAGCACTTTTTTGCAACGCGTTTGCAGGTTACTCAATACATTCATGTAGTTGATATAGGAATCATAAGGGGAATCATACGGGCTGAAGTACTTGTGTACGTCGCCGTCATTGAAGTACTTGGTGCACATATAGTAGAAGTGATCGGAAGTCTGGAGCCTTCTCCAGTCGGTCATGAGGCGTTCGTCTCTAGCTTCCTTTATCATTTTCTCCAGGCGATATACCTCATGTATAGCGTTTGACTGCATTGCGTTGCCCAGCCATGCGGAGAGGTCCCTTTCGATATCTGCCCAGCTTATCATGTGGGGAACGCTTACGGTATCTACAGGTTCATAGGCTCTGATGACCTCGCTTGGTGTCATGAAGTTGTTGTCGGGGTTTTTCAGGACTTCCTCAGGGAGGCTTTCGAGGAAACCAAAAATCCCGGTATCTTCCCACTGATGTTCTCCAAATGTCTCATAATCCATGAACAGATTTATGACCTGTCCGTTGCCGTTGTGTTCATTGACCCATTTGGCGAACTTGTCTGCAAATAGCGGGTATTCCTTCCATGCCTTATTGGAGAAACGGAATGCGATATCATCGCTGAGCAGGTAATTCTTTAGCAGCAGCTTTAAGTTTTCGCATTCCGGGGGTCTATACAGGAAGCTTGGCGAGCGTCCTTTGAGAATGTGGTCGGCACCTTCGGTGATTATGGCGTCAAATTGCCCGGTAGACTCGATGGTTTTGGCCAACTCGTCGTTATAGATAAGCTCGGTGTTGCGGAAAACCCTGGGTTTACAGCCAAACATATTCTCTGTCATGCTGCTGTGCTTTTCGATCTGTTCGAGGAACTCTGATCTTGAATAGAGGTAGCTTAGGCTGTGGTAATATGTCTCCGCGAGAAATTCGACGCAGCCTGTCTGGGCAAGGGCGTCAAATGTGCTGACAACTTCCGGACAGTACTTGTGGAACTGATCGAGAAGGACGCCGGTTATGCTGAAGGCTACTTTGAACTGACCGTCATGTTTCCGGATAAGATCCAGAAGAAGGCGATTTGTGGGCAGATAGCACTTGTTTGCGACTTTTCTGCATATCGCGGAGTTCTTGTGATCATCGAAATAATCGATTGATTTGTCGAAAACGGTATAGTGCTTAAGCCTGAAGGGCTGATGCACCTGAAAATAAAAACAAACAGAAGGCATACGCCAAAACTCCTAACCATCCATGGTTAACACACGGGTTGAGCCCGATAAATTACATCCGAATATATTCTTGCACAATTTTCAGCGGCATCGGCCCATTTCAATTTGCGAACTTCAAAGTTTCCATGTTCGCGTAAAGTCATCTGGAGTGGGGGGTATTTCAACACTGCGATAATTTTATTTGCCATTTCTTCGGTATCCCAGAAATCGACTTTAAGAACATGTGTCAAAACTTCTGCGACACCGCTTTGTTTGCTGATAAGAACCGGGACATCGTGATTTAGTGCTTCCAGAGGTGCTATACCAAAAGGTTCAGAGACTGATGGCATTACGTAGAGGTCGGCCATCTCGTAGACTTTCTGGACGTCATCTCCGCGAAGGAATCCGGTAAAGAGCACTTTATGGCCTATGCCCAATTCGGCAGCCATTTCTATGGTCCTTTTCATCATGTCTCCGGAACCGGCCATGACGAATTTTACGTTGTCCATGACATCCAGCACCTTTTTTGCGGCATGGAGGAAATATTCGGGGCCTTTCTGCATCGTTATTCGTCCCAGAAACAGGATGATCTTCTCATCGTTTTGTATGCCGACGCGTGATATGGGGGGGCGGTTGTTTCCGTTTCTTTCGACGCCATTGTAGACGACTTCAACCTTATCACCTACAACACCGTATCGCGTAAGAACGATATTTCTGGTCAAATGGCTTACCGTGATCACTTTATCGGCGGCATGCATTCCTTTACGCTCTATGTTGTATATTTCCTGGTTTACATGTTCGCCGCTTCGGTCAAATTCTGTTGAGTGCACATGTACAACGAGTGGTTTGCCCGTTACTGAGGCTACCGCTATCCCAGCGGGGTAGGTCATCCAGTCATGTGCGTGTATTACTTCGAAATCCTCTCTTGACGCCAGTCTTACAGCCGCTGCCGCATATCTATGAATTTCATTATACATGTTACCGCAGTAATTTGAGGCACTTTCATCGACGGAATAACCTTCGTGGTTGCTGTTTGGCGTTCCCAGTTTTCCGTTAGCACGCTTCATCTTGATCATTTCCTCAAAGTGCTGCTCATACTCCTGAGGGGTCGAATATGGCTGAAGCAAAGATTTGATCGCATGGAACTTAACGTTCTCTAAGTACTCCCCCTCTGCTTGCATATATTCGAGCGGCATTTTCATACCGGGTTCCCCTGCGATGGAACTTGGTGAGAGCATCTTTACATGCGTTGAATATTCGCAGTCTGTTTCGACTGGTTTTGGAAGTGCGAAAGTTACCTGTATTCCAAGATTACTCATTGCCTTTGTCAGGCCATAGCAGGCAGTGCCCAAGCCTCCGCTTATGAATGGCGGGAATTCCCAGCCAAGCATGAAAACCTTCATATTCTACCCCCGTAGTGTAACGCCGACATATAAGGAACTCCTCTTGCCTTGAATCGGGCGATATTCAACTTTAAAATACAAGCATCCATTACTCATCCTCGATGTTCATTTAGGAAGGAAACTGCAAATTTGCAACCTTCAAACCCTTACTGACTAATCGGCTTATTCTGAAACAAACCTTAAGTAAATCTTATAATTTATGTTGATAAATCCGTTTTTCGCCAAATTCAGAATATTCTGAAGGTAAAAGGTGGCAAATAAAGCCATGCATTCAACATGTTGCAGACATTAAAGACGTGTCAATGGTGGTATCAAGATTTTGCTATAATGGCAGTTATTGCTACCGGTTGCTATGCCCGTGATTAATTACCTGTTGTTCAAGCAAAAAGGGCCATCTCCGATCTAGTGCGGAAACGGCCCATTTTTGCAAACATTTGGTGGAAATTACAGGCTTGTCAAAGCCATATCCTGCACTATAAATCCTGTGGTTTTACTGTGCTCCTGCGGTTAGCCTTCGTGCGATTGATTGCAGCGTCGAGCATAGCGTAGACCTGATCGCTAAGAGCGCCAATAGAATCAGATGAAGTCATCATCTTCTTGCTCTTTACATAGGCCTTGACTTTGCTGGCTACTACGAGAACTTCCTTTGACTTTGCGGCTTTCTTCTTGGCTTTTTTCTTTGCCATTCTGTGAACCTCCGTGTTAAAGAATTTTTACATAAGTCGGTGCAATCCGTTTCACACCAACTCAAAACACCATTTTTGCGATGAAAAAGGTTTCTTGCAACAAAAAAATTTGGAAAAAGTGCAAAATTTTGCACTTATAAAGCATATAACCGTAAAATTCCTCAATTTTCACTGTCTGATAGCAGATTAATCAGCGTTTTCCGGCATTTTTAATTAAAACACAACCGTTCTTTGACGATTAGAGGAACCGGTGCAGAGGTTATCCCTGCGTTTGTCTCTGTAAGAAGGTGTCGGAAAATAATGGCATAAATTGAGTAAGACGGAGAATTAGATATGCCGAATCATAAAAAAAAGAAGCGACAAAATGGAGTTGCTGTCAAAGAGATGGTGACAGTTGCTTTTGCTGAAGATATGGATCTGGCAAAGCAGTACAAGGAATTGCTTATTGAAAATGATATTCCCGCTGGAATCAGGTCGAAACAGGATCCCACTTTGAGTTATCAGGGAATAGCAGTTGTTGTACCAGAGGAATATCTGGACGAGGCACACATCATAATCGAATCACATGGCAATATGGGCGATTTTTATGAGATTGCGTTTCAGGAAGACGAATATGACGATTCGCGCGATGATATGTTTGACGATGACAGTTTCTAATGAGTTTGCAAATCCTGTGCGTTAGCTTTAAATGTGAAAGGCGAGGGTAGACTTTATGAGTAATATAAGAGGTAAAGAAGGCAAAACTTTCTTAGAGCAACGAGAAACAATAGTTTCAAGGCGATGCGATCTGGATCGCAGGCGTGGGCCGGGTGTTCGCAGATCCGAGGAACGTAAGGCAGCAGAAGAAGGACAAATGACCGACGAGCAGTTTGAGTTTTTGATGACGGTCGAGCAATACAAGAAAGAAAACAGAAAGCCGTTTCCGACCTGGACCGAGATACTCGAAGTCTTAAAGGCTATGGGATATCGCAGGGTCGCCGAACCGCAATCTCTCATTGATATGAAACGAGCGGAAAAAGAAGTCTCAGTCAACTAATCCATTTGCGGTCCATCAGTATCTTCGTTTTATCATAAATTTCGTGGGGGAGTTTCTTTTTCAGTATCTTTCTAACCTCAGGAATTGACATTCTCTGGCTCAAATGTGTGATGATGATGTGTTCATTCTGCATTTTTTCGATCAATTTCAGGAAATCGTCTACATGTATGTGCTTTCCGTCATCAGCCCTTTCCCTGTGTTCGTCCAGAAAGAAGGTGCACTCGGCGATAAGAATCCTGCTGTTTGCGATGTAATCCAGCTTTGAAAAATCGATATAGCTGGTGTCTCCCAGGTACGATACGAGGGGTATCTCGACGGAGTAATCGATGGTTACGTTCTGCTTTTTCAGCTCGACGATCTGGCGGCTGTTAAGGTTTAGATATTCGGTTTTGAGCTTTTTGCGTTTTTCGATAATAGTGTATCCAACCGCGCCGTAGCTGTGTTTGACGGGAAATACCCTTGCGATAGGGTTTGGTTTTACCTGGTGTTCGTAACCGGGTTTTACGCCGACCAGGTTTACAGGTACGCTATTGCCGTCCAGATTTCCCCATGCGTCGACGATCTGTCTGATAGGGCCCAGCAGGTTTTCCGGGGCAAGGACAGTTCCCGGCGTTAGTCCGCAGAATTTTCGGTGCGACAGGTAGTACCCGATGCCGGCGGCGTGGTCCATGTGCCCGTGTGTCAGCAGCACGTTGTTTATCGCGATGACCTGATTCGGGGCCTTGCCGATGTCGAAACAGACGTCCAGTTGGGGTATGGCAACGACCGTTTCTTCCCCGGCAACGGAGTATCCGATGATTTCAAGATCGTCTATTTCAATTTTAGCTAACCGGTGGCTTGGCATTTATAGTGTTCCTTTAGTGCCCGAAACAGCCAATAATAGTGCCAAAAGCGGTTTGAGTCAATTTCTTTTTGCCGTCTCCAGATTACAGCGTATAATATGATGTTATGGGCGATAAGAGAAAACATAGGGGCACGGCCCCGGGGGATTTGGCTTTTTTCGGCGATGATTGTCATGCCGATCTTTGCGCCGGTGTTGCCGATATGTCGATGCTTTTGAGCAAGGGCTATCCCGTCAACGGTTCGCTGAAACTCGTGGGAGATCGTTTTGCCTTTACTGACAGGCAAAGACTTGCGATCAGGCGGTGCGCCTGTTCCGACGAGCAGGTCGAAAGACGCACCGCCGGCAGGGTAGAGATCGGCGCCCTTAAAGGCGAGCCTCTGGTCATCGACGGTTTTAATCTGCTGATAACTACCGAAGCGGCGATTAGCGGCGGAGCGATCTTTATCGGTCGAGACGGATGTTTTCGCGATCTTTCCGGGGTTCACGGTTCGTACAGAAGGGTTACGGAGACCTTGGCCGCTTTCGATCTGATCGCAGAATTTCTTGCTACCGCCGGCGTTTCCGCGGTGCGATGGCTTTTTGACAGGCCCGTGTCGAATTCCGGCAAGCTTAAGGTTCTTATCGGCGAGCTTGCCTCCGAAAACGGATGGCCGTGGGCGGTCGAATTGCTGGATAATCCGGACAACGCACTTATCGTGTCCGAAAATATTATCGCCACCAGTGACAGCGATGTCATCGACAGATGCGGCAGATGGGTAAACCTAAACGCCGAAATTGTGAATAGGTGCAAACAAGCCGATGGCACTAAACCATTTGTAGTAGATCTGTCAGAACGTGATTTAAAAAAAAGACTGTGATCCCGTTTGAGACCACAGCCAAAAAAAGCCCGTTCAATGTTCAGTCGTTTTCATTTTGTCTCATTGACTTTGTTTTTTATTGTTTTACTTAACTCACTTGCTTTTTCCCCGGCGAGACACAGAAACTGTTGCATACCTGTGCCGACTTTTTTCGCAAATGCCTGTGCTTTGACCATTTTTTCCTGCCTCTCTGAAGAAGCGAAGCTTTGCGTCGTTTCATGGCTATACATTGTTTGTTCACCAGCTTGCCCTTCGCCAGGTGCGGTAATGTATATAGCCGTAAAGAAACCAGCAAAAAATATTATCAAAGCAAACAAAAGTTTACCACGCATACTTTTTCCCCTAAAGCAGGCCTTCCGTTTGCGGTCCATCCGCGGTTTAAGCAAGGGTTCGCCCTCGCTGCCGGGATAGTTTCCCCCCGAAACAAAAGTCATTAACTAGTTTTCCGCGGCCAAACCTGATACTGGCCGCTACATATAGAACATACGAAACAATACCTATACGGTCAAATGAGAGGTGGTGTTTTAGGGCAGATTTTTATATTTTACCCCTGGCCCGATAATAACCCACCTGGCTTCAATGGCAGGGAATATGATTTTTGGGCATCATTTTGAGGGGTTTGGTAGGTTCAAAGACTAAATTTTGAGACAGGTTGTTTGATACCGGCTGAAGGGGGATCGGTGATTCTGCGAACCTAAAGCGGCCCTGAGAGAGAATCTGTAAGATTCTGCCAAGCGGGTTTGCAATGCATGTTTCTGTTTATGCTATAAGGTCCATCCCTGGCGGTACTCTCTATGCAAAAACTGGTTTGCTTCCGGCAGGTTCGTTATTTTAAAGGCTTGCGGATCCCAGTGCAGTTTATGTTTGCACATCTGTTCCTTTAACTCCATTCGCAGCGCGACATTACCGAGCAGCACAACTTCCGTCAAAGGTCCGGCAAAATCAAAATTCGATCCTGCCCGATCCCCTCCCTTGCACGCATTGATCCATTCCTCGAAATGTCCCGGCGAACGGACAAGCGTCTTTGGCGGTAATTTATATTTCGCCTGCTTCGATTCCGGTATGATCCTTCCGTCCAGTATCTTGCCCTTGGTCCCGATAAACAACGTCCCTCCGTTCCCCATTTTCCTGCCGTCTTCAAGCTCCTCCGGGCGGTGCGGTTTCATCCCGCCGTCATACCAGGTTAGTTTTACGGCGCCCATATCGCCTCTGGCCGGAAACTCATACTTGATAATCGACGCCAGCGGATAAGTCTCCTTGTTAACCCGCGAAGAGACAGCTTGTACAGTCAGCGGATGGCCGAGCTTTAGCACGCGAAAGATCGGATCAAGAAGATGACAGCCCATGTCGCCCATCGCCCCGGTCCCGAAGTCCAACCAGCCGCGCCAACGGAAGGGATGGTAAGCGGGATGATATGGCCGTAGTGGTGCAGGCCCGCAGAAAAGATCCCAGTCGATATGGCTCGGAACAGGCGGGGTATCTTTGGGGCGAGCTACGCCCTGCGGCCAGTGAACACCTGTTAAACCCTTGTTAGGGCGATCTGTCCAGACATGCACTTCTGTAACATCTCCGATGGCACCATCCCAGATAACCTCTCGCAGCCGCCTTGTAGCTTCTCCGGCCTGGCCCTGGTTACCCATCTGCGTAGCGACTGAAGCTTCTTTGGCCGCCTTTGATATTTGACGAGCCTCATAAACCGAATGCGTCAGAGGTTTTTCACAGAAGACATGCTTTTTCATCTTCAAGGCCATCATAGTTATTGCCGCATGGAGATGGTCGCCAGTTGCGATAACAACGGCGTCGATGTCCTTCTGTTCTTCCAACATCCTGCGATAATCCTTCCATTGCCTCGCTTTTGGAAACATATTGTAACTTTTCGCCGCAAGATTGTCGTCGATATCGCATAGCGCAACGATATTCTCGCTCGCTACATGTCTCATATCACCACGACCTTGTCCACCGATGCCAATACCGGCGATGTTAAGTTTTTCGCTTGGAGGCACAAATCCAGGCCCGCCCAGAACATGTCTCGGTACAATTGTAAACGCAGCCGCAGCAGCGGTTGTTCCAAGAAATCGTCGTCGCGAAAAACCGTCTTTAACCTTATCCATCTCAATGATCCTAAACAAACACTTCCCGTATTACATTATATATCCTTGCTCCTGTACCACTAACCGGTGTTCAGCTAATAGCTAAGGTAGATTCTATATCGCTCTGACGGGACGGTCAAGATATCTCTGATAAGAAAAAATCGACGATTTTGCCCTAATAGCTCCTTAAATAGCCGAAAAGGTGATATTTTTATCGGATTTTGCAGGATATTAGCAAATTTACCATCGCAGTTTGACGATATGTGGATTAGGTGCGGTTTTCTGCCGGCAAACAGCGGGTTTTTGACTTTTTAAGGTGTACATAAATGCTTACAGCTAAATCAATTATGCGTAGCGATGTTGTCAGTATCAAATGCGATACTTCTGTCCACAAGGCGGCCGGGATACTTATCGAAAAGAAGTTTACCGGACTTCCCGTCGTAAACGACGATATGACCCTTGCTGGCATAGTCTCGGAGAAGGATATTTTGCGTTTTGTCTCGGACCTGCATTTGCTCGATCTGATATGCGATCTTCAGCACAGCGACGCAATTGTGGCAGATGTTATGACAAGCAAGGTAGTCAGTTTCGAG
>VRUF01000073.1:0-1647 GCA_019456245.1 Planctomycetota bacterium
CAACCTGGCTAAGCTCTCCCCTGCCGAAGAAATAATCGATACTCGAAGAAACACTCTTTGAATTAACAAGGTCTGCGATTCTCGCGACATCCTCCGGACTCTTCATGCTCATCCGTTCCTGAACGGTTCGTCTTAGTTTAAGCAGCCCCTTACGTACTTCGTCTGCGGCAAGTTCGTCAATAGTACGCAAACGCCGGTTTCCAAGGTGATCGATGTCGTCAAGAGAACCTTCACCGTTGCGAAGTGCAACGATATACTTCATAGTATTAAGAAAATCCTCAGGCTTGAGCACCATATCGGATTCATCTATTTTAAGACCGAACTTACGGTTTAGACGGAATCTGCCGACTTTGCCAAGACGATAACGGTTAGCATCGTAGAACTTCTCGGTAAAGAGCTGCTTTGCCTTTTCAATCTGGGCCGGGTTCCCCGGACGCAACCTCGCGTATATTTTCAGCACAGCATCTTCGTAGCTTTCGCATCCATCTTCGGCAAGTGTATTCAGGATCAATGGATCCTTCGCGTCCTTGATCACCTCGATGCTCTCGATGCTGCTTCCCTGAATCGCGGCAACTGCTTCACCGAGCTGGCAACCTGCATCGACCAGAATTTCGCCCGTCTCTGTATCCACGATAGGACCGACAGTCCACATTTCAGGATCCAGCCGCTTGGTTTTTGCCGTCTTTGTCTTATAAAAATGACGTATTATCGCTTCGGTCGTACCGAGTTCTTCGCTCATCGCCCGCAGAAATATCGTAGCAGGTATCTTGCTCGACTGGTCTATCCGGACTATCAGTACATCCTTGCGGGTAACTGAAAGCTCGATCCAGCTTCCTCTTTCCGGAATGATCCTGCAACCGTGCATTATCCGGTCGCCGCTTTCACGCGTGTCAACACTGAAATCCACACCGGGGCTTCGATGCAACTGATTGACGATTACGCGCTCGGCACCGTTGATGATAAATTCACCGCCACCGATCATTACCGGCATCTCACCGAGGTAAATAGGCTGCTCAGGAATATCATCAGCATTCTTGCGTGTTAAACGACAGCGTATCTTCAGCGGATAACCATAAGTTAACCGCAATTCGCGACACTGCTGTATCGTATAACGTGGTTTTTCCAGTTCGTAGGCGATAAACTCCAGTTGGATATTCTTATCGTAACTGACGATAGGGAATATCTCTCGAAGCAATCCTTCGAAACCTGAATTCTCACGCTCTTCTGGTAGCTTGTCTTCCTGTAAAAACCGACGGTAGCTCGTACGCTGTACTTCCGTCAGATTTGGAACATCAATGCCGTCACCTATTTTTCCGAAACTACGGATATTCCGCGACTTCATATAAGCGATCTCCGTCTGGCTTTTATACCATCCATCATTAAGTGCAACAGCCAATTACATCCGGTCCATTGCACACAGTTTTATACAATTACTACGCAAGTTCAACAGTTGCACCCTCAGCCTCAAGCTGAGTTTTTGCCTCTTCTGCCTCATCCTTGCTAACGCCTTCTTTAACTGCCTTAGGAGCAGCATCAACAACAGCTTTTGCTTCTTTGAGGCCAAGACCGGTAAGAGCTCGAACTGTCTTGATGATCTGAATCTTCTTGTCCCCTATTTCTTTCAGGATGACATCAAAACTGGTCTTT
>VRUF01000073.1:1657-11572 GCA_019456245.1 Planctomycetota bacterium
CGATCTCCTCAGCCGCATCTTCAGCGGCAGGACCGGCCATCATTACAGCACCACCGGCAGCAGGTTCGATTCCATGTTCTTCCTTAAGATAATCGCCTAGTTCCTTGGCTTGCATCAGCGTAAGTTCAACGATCTTATCGCCGAGTTCTTTGATATCGGCACTCCATGTTTTTGCTTCGTCTGACATTATAAGTACTCCTTGATATTCCTGCGTCACACCGGTGCCGAAACTACGCTGTTTCGTTTAACCCATAACGGGACAGCCGCATGACTGTTAATCTACTTTTTCATTATTACGCTGCTTCTTCCAGCTTTTCAACCAGAGCCTCGATACAACCTGCGATAACTCCGCCAGGAGCTGCGATAGCAGCTGCAAGATTTGATCCGGGAGCATTGGCCAGCATGACCACATCGCCCTGAAGTTCCACACGACTCTTCATCTTTGCCAGTGCCGCGGCGCCATCAGCGTCTACCGCGGAACCATCTACAAATGCGCCCTTGAATTTGATCGCAGAGATCTTTTTGGCCCAGTTATTGACTTCTTTGGCTACATCGACAACACTGTCACCGCCGTAAGCTACCGCACTCGGTCCTTCCAGAAACAGAGCTATTGCCCCGTCCATGTTCATAGACTCCATCGCACGACACATCACAGCGTTCTTAACAACGGTAAGGTTTATTCCCTTTTCCTTGAGAACGCCTCGCATCTCGTTGTTCTCATTGCCGTCAACTCCGCGAGTCTCAAGTACGAGAAATTCAGAAACACCAGAAAATTTATTTTCCAGTTCCTGTTGAAGTAACCCTTTTACGTATTTACTCATGATTTTACCTTAAATCTTTCGTTCAGTCTTCTTGCTCGTTCCACCCAAAAAACTAGCCTGCACTGAAATCAACCAGCACGCTAGGACTCATCGTCGCGCTGATTGCAACATTCTTGATATATACACCCTTTACTGCTGACGGCTTAACCTTCTTTATGTGCGTCATAAAGGCCTCAATGTTTTCTTCAAGTTTCTTTTCATCAAAGCTCAACCGGCCTGCTACAACGTGAATATTCCCGCCGGCATCGTTACGAAACTCTACTTTACCAGCCGCAAAATCTTTCACTGCTGAGATAACATCGGCAGTTACTGTCCCATTCTTTGGCGAGGGCATCTTGCCCTGTGGACCCAGAACACGCCCAAGCTTACCAACTTTCCCCATTGTACGAGGAGATGCGATCGCAATATCAAAATCCATCCATCCATCCTGCACCTTTTTGACCAGTTCATCGGTTCCTGCCTCAATTGCACCAGCTGCAATCGCAGCTTCTATATCCGAATCCTCGCAGAACGCTATAACCTTCCTTGCCTTGCCGATTCCATGCGGCAAAGCAAGGGAACCACGTATCATCTGGTCCGCTTGCTTCGGATCAATTCCAAGGTGCATTACACATTCAACAGTCTGATCGAACTTGGTGGTATCGAATGTTTTAAGCTTTTTAACTGCTTCACCAAGGTGCAAAACCTCTTTTGTTGAACTCTCCGAATCCTTCTTGTATCTTTTGCTTCTAAATTTCATAATAACCTCTGCGAATTAAACTTTCTATTTCGCTCCCACTATAAGCCGTGGTTTGCCCTAAAATTACTTATTAACAGACCACCTTACGAAAATGGCCTTAATCAACAATATCAATACCCATGCTTCGGGCGGTACCCTCTATGATCTTGTCTGCCTGTTCGAGAGAATAGGCAGACAAATCTTCGAACTTCGTCTCGGATATCTTACGAACCTGTGCCTTTGTAACCTGACCGACTTTATTGACATTAGGCTCGCCGCTGCCCTGAGCAACACCGGCTTCCTGCTTGAGCAGAACCGCTGCCGGCGGACTTTTAACGATAAAATCAAAACTCTTGTCCGCATATACCGTTATCACAACCGGCACTGTCGTACCGTTCATATCCTTGGTACGCTCGTTGAACTGTGAGACAAACTGCCCGATATTTACTCCGTGCTGTCCCAAAGCAGGTCCGATCGGAGGTGCCGGTGTAGCCTTTCCGCCTGATGCCTGCAACTTTATTTTAACTGCAATTTCTTTGGCCATTACTTAACCTCATACTCTTTAAAAAAACTTCCATAACCGGCGGTCAATTTGTCCGCATACGCCTACCTGATAGTTATATCTTTTCGATCTGCCAGTATTCTATGTCCAGCGGCGTACTCCGTCCGAATATCGAAACTATCACACGCACAACCCCTCTTTCAGGATCGATCGAATCGACGGCTCCTTCGAAGTTCTCAAAGGCTCCGTCACGAATTTTTACTATGTCGCCCTTTTCAAAGTCAACCTTGATATTCGGTGTCTCTTCGGGCCTTTCTACTTCCTTAAGCATGCGGGCTACGTCGGTATCACGCATGGGAGTCGGAACTCCCTCTGTGCCAATAAAATCACCGGCGCCTAGTGTCTCACGTATCGCATACCACGCATCCTCATGCGCCTTGCCTTCTTCATTGACCTCCAGTTCCATAAAAACATAACCAGGGTAAAGCTTGCGAGTATGAACCCGCTGCTTTCCGCTGCGAATACGCTTTACCTGCTCGACAGGTACGATTATCCTGCCAACGCTGGTGATTCCCTGGGCCTTGATCTTTCGGTCAAGTGCTTCACGAACCTGAAGTTCTTTATTTGATGCAACTCGTAATACGAACCACTGCATTAATATCACCTGTCAAAGGTCTAATCTGAACTAACCTGTTGGATACAAACCGAGGTAGCCAAGGCCGCCCCTGAATGCTAAGTCTGCAAACATCAACAGCAACGCCATTGATACTACTACCACAATTACTATTATCGTCGATGCGATTATTTCCTGCCTGCTCGACCAGCTCACCTTCTTTATCTCACCCTCGGCTGCAATCATAAAATCTGCAATATTAGGCTTATTAACAACCCAGAAAACAAACAGGCTTAATACTATACAAACACCGGCAGGAACAAGCGTCTCGACCCAGGGATTCGATACCCACGCCTGAAGCTTGTTATAAAGAACATACGACCCCATAGCCACGATCGCAAAAGCAATCAGAGCTGTAAAAAGCCGCGTATAGTAACCTTGACCACGTTTGTAAATCTTTAAACTCATAATCGCCGCCGTCCTTATTAGCAATCTACGTTCTACAAAACCAACCAAATCTTAACAAAAACCAATAATACGGCCCAAAACAGGCCCCGTCTCAAAACCAAAAACAGGCCAGGAGGGAGTCGAACCCCCAACCGACGGTTTTGGAAACCGTTACTCTGCCAATTGAGCTACTGGCCTATTCATTTATTTACGCCTGATCTTATGTGGTGTACGTTTTCGCTCTTTTTTGCAGAACTTGTTCAACTCAAGTTTCGGAGTACCACCCTGAACGTTTACCTCTGTCCGGTAGTTACGCTCACCGCATTCCTTACACTCAAGCCACACATATTCACGTTTATTTGCTTTTGCCATCGGAACCTCTCAATAAGCACGCTTGAGGCATTTAGTGCTGAAACAATGTAACTTATCTACACGATGCATCGGAATCAGCCGTTTCGTTACTAAATAAAAGTCAAGCATACAAAAAGGTGCCGCAACTCAGGGTGCAGCACCTTTAATAATATACTTTAGCTACGCAATGATCTCGGTTACCACGCCGGCACCGACTGTCCTGCCACCCTCACGGATAGCGAAACGAAGACCCTTTTCCATTGCGATCTCAGATATGATCTCAACATGCATTTCAATATTATCGCCAGGCATGCACATCTCTACAGAATCGCCTTCACGACTGCGAATTTCGGTAACAGCACCGGTTACGTCAGTAGTACGGAAGAAAAACTGAGGACGATAACCCGCAAAGAAAGGAGTATGACGTCCGCCTTCTTCTTTCTTCAGTACATAAACCTCGGATTTGAACTTCGTGTGCGGAGTAATTGAACCAGGAGCAGCAACAACCTGACCCCGGACAAGATCTTTCTTTTCAACACCGCGAAGAAGGATACCAACGTTGTCACCGGCTTGACCGTCATTCAGTGTCTTGTTAAACATCTCAACACCGGTACATGTCGTCTTCTTTACTTCCTCAGAAAGACCAACGACCTCAACTGCGTCACCAATACTGACCTTGCCACGCTCGATACGACCGGTACCTACTGTACCGCGACCCTTGATGCTGAATACGTCCTCGATAGGAAGAAGGAAAGGCAGATCGACTAAGCGTTCCGGAACAGGAACGTACTCATCAACGGCTGCCATCAGTTCATCGATGCTTTTACAAGCCTCGTCATCCTTACCTTCTGCTTCCATTGCCGCAAGAGCAGAACCGCGAATGATCGGGATCTCGTCGCCGGGGAATTGATAACTGTCAAGCAACTCACGGATTTCCATCTCTACCAGTTCGATAAGCTCCTCATCGTCAACCTGATCAACCTTGTTCAGGTAGACAACGACCTTCGGAACGTTTACCTGACGGGCAAGAAGGATGTGCTCACGAGTCTGGGGCATAGGACCATCACTGGCCGCTACAACCAGAATCGCACCATCCATCTGTGCTGCACCGGTAATCATGTTCTTGACATAGTCGGCGTGACCCGGACAGTCAACGTGAGCATAGTGACGAGTTTCCGTCTCATACTCAACGTGAGCGGTATTAATGGTAATACCACGCTCTTTTTCTTCCGGAGCATTATCGATCTCATCAAATTTCTTGACAACACCACCCAATTTATGTGCCAGCCTCATTGTTATGGCTGCAGTCAGGGTCGTCTTGCCGTGGTCAATATGCCCGATCGTGCCAATGTTCAAATGTTCTTTTGTGCGCTCAAATACCGCCTTGGCCATTGTTCAATAACCTCCAGATTTCTACTTTCAGTATTACTTAATTTTAATTTCACGAAAACTACTGAGCCCAAAACGGTTTGGCCTCGTTATATATTTTAAATCTTAGCTGCCAATTCAAGTTGTTTTAGCAACCATTTGCAAATTCACCGGGCTGCTGGTGGGATTTGAACCCACGACCTCGTCCTTACCAAGGACGCGCTCTACCCCTGAGCTACAGCAGCGTATAACTACGCTACAACCTACAGAACAGCTATTTTCAGTGTTATTACATTCCCTGCATAAACAGGGATTCCCCTGTCGCCAACCGAACTGTAAGCGCAAGAGTATATACCCATAAGCCTTAGCTGCAAACACAAAAAAAAGAATTTTAAAAAAATTTTTAAAAAAACCGGAAAAAGTCCAAAAAAGTAGACCCAGAACACCTCCTATGTTTACCTGATGACTGTCATATATTTAGCTCAAGATACCATTTCGCATAGCCGATTTTATCTCTGGTTGCGCATATACATGGGGGCGCTTAACAATTTGTCCTAAATACTGATAGATCGTGTGAGATTAGGCCTTAAGATAACCATCTATACCTTACTTATAGCATTGCTGCCATTTATTGCAACAATGATCATCACCCTTGCGCATAACAGTGAATACATCCAGACGCTTACGTTAAATAGCGTTGAAAACGAGCTTAAAACAGGCGCCGAGGCCATTTCTGGCTATTTCTCTACACGAATAAGCGATATTGCGACCTATGCTGACATGCCAATGCTAAAGACAATGGACTGGAAAAGGATAGAACCATATCTTCAATCAGAACTGAAACGCCACGAAGGTATATACGAAAAACTACTTCTGGGACGGCTGGATTCACATTACTACGTAACAGCAGGTGGAAACCCCGCACAAGATGGACTGGCAAGTTTCGATAATTCAGATCCAGATTCAAGACTAAAATCCATCCGCCAGCGTCCCTACTGGCAAATAACCGCCGGGCCCAAAAATGTAAATCGCAGAACTGTCTATCTTTCCGACCCTATGATCTCATACACCACGGGAGTAAAACAGGTAATGGTTGCCTCTTCCATTATGTCTGATGAGGGCAAAACTGCCGGTATGATAGCCGGTGCAATTGAATGGGATCAGATCGAATCTCTTATTAATAAGATCCGTAAAAGGATAATTCCAGAGGACATTCCGGAACAAAAAATGTTCCTCATATCTGCAGACGGCGTTTACATTTACCACTGGGACCCAAAAAAAATTGTCCATTTAGTGCTTGATGAGGCTGGAAAACCTCTAATTAACGAAATAGGCGAAAAAGTTGTTTCAAAAAGCAAAGTCACAGAGGACCCTTCCGCCGAACTGGCAAAAGCTGGGAAAAGCATGGTCGCAGGAGAAACTGGAACGGCCTTTTATACAGACGCTGAAACACAGGAGGAGATGGCTGTTGTATTTGCACCTATCGCTTCTGCAAGGTATACGATTGCGATTGTTCAGCCAAAAAGGGTCATCATGAAACCCATCATCAACCTGCAGATGTACCTCATTACTGTCATGGTTGTCACCATAATAGTTGTTCTTGTCGTCTCACTGCTGATGGCACATAAAATCTCAATTCCTATCATCACACTAAGCAATGCTGCCAAGCAAATTGCAAAAGGCCAAAAGCACGCGACAATTAAAACGACGTCCAAAGACGAAGTGGGAGAACTCACAGAGACTTTTAACTCTATGGCTGTTTCCCTCCAGGAAAGAGAGCTATCTTTAAAAAATAGCGAAAAACGTTACCGTACTCTTGTAGAAAACATCCCCGGAGCAGTTTACAGATCAGAGATTGATTTCCCGTGGTACATGATGCACATGAGCGAAGCAGTATCTTCTATAACGCAATACAACGCTACAGTTTTTATCGATCGAAACATCGCCTTTGGAAACCTTATCATTGCCCATGACATAGAAATCGTAGAAAAAGCCGTTAAAGATGCCTGCGTTAACCATGAGCCTTTCACTGTAGAATACGGTATCGTCGATGCTAATGGCAATACCCGGTATGTCTTTGAAAAAGGACAGGTCATATATGACGAAAACGACAAACCCCTATGGCTGGACGGCGTCATCATGGATATCACCGAACACAAGCAAGCCGTCGAACAGGATGTTGAAAAAGGGCGATTCATAAAAAAGGCTCTCGATGCACTTGATCACCCTTTTTATGTGATAAATATCGATGACTATTCAATTGCAATGGCAAATTCCGCTGCACTGGGAGATCATGTCCTGGAGGAAGGTTTAACTTGCTACGGGTTGACACATAGGTTTAACAAACCCTGTTCCGGCCCAAACGAGATATGTCCGATCAAAGAGATCAGGAAAACGCACAAACCCCTTACGGTCGAACACACTCATTATGACAGCTTTGGGAATAAAAGAAGGTATGAAGTTCACGCTCATCCCATACTTGACAGATCAGGAAAACTTATGCAGGTAATAGAATACAACATAGACATCACCGAAAAACACCATGCACAAATGGAACAGAAGAGGCTGATGAAAATACTCGAAACAAAAAACAAGGAACTGCAGAGTATTGTCTACGTAGCCTCGCACGACCTTAAATCACCGCTTGTAAATATAAGCGGATTTGGAAAAGAACTCTCTATGTACTGCGATCGGCTTTCAAA
This sequence comes from Planctomycetota bacterium, assembly GCA_019456245.1. Taxonomy (GTDB): domain Bacteria; phylum Planctomycetota; class Phycisphaerae; order Sedimentisphaerales; family Anaerohalosphaeraceae; genus VRUF01. Next base: position 9,180 of record VRUF01000073.1, read on the forward strand.
ACTGCTGACAAAAACTGAATTAACCGAATCGGACAAAAAAAAGATCGATGAAATTATTAAAGAATCTGTGCCCGAATCACTCGAATTTATTAACGCAAGCACGAAAAAAATTAACATGCTCATCAACGGACTGCTGCAGGTTTCCCGCGCAGGAAGCACCCAGTTAAATATCGAATCGCTTGACATGAATAAGATCATGAAAGATATTGTAGAAACCATAGAATTTCAGGCAAAGCAGGCGGGCGTTTCCATTAACGTCGATGACCTACCCCCTTGTATGGGAGACTTGCCCAAAACAAATCAGGTATTCAGTAATCTATTAAGTAATGCCTTAAAATACCTCGACCCGTCAAGAGAGGGGAAGATACATATCAGCGGCTGGAAGGAAAACCACATCAGCGTTTACTGCATCGAAGACAATGGCATCGGCATTGCGCCCGACTACCAGGAAAAGATATTCGAAGTATTCCACAGACTTCATCCCGATGATTCAGCCGGTGGCGAAGGCATAGGTCTTACTATTGTAATGAGAATTCTCGACAGGCAAAACGGAAGGATATGGGTCGAATCAGAAACCGGGAAAGGCAGCAAATTCTACGTATCGCTCCCTGCTCTCTAATTTATCCGGAATATAATCATGAGAAACGACATCAAACTTCTTTTAGCAGAAGACGACAGAGGGCATTACGTTCTCACGAAACACTGCCTCAAAAAAGCCTGTGTCGAAAACGAACTGTTGTGGTTTACCGACGGTGAAAAAACAATGAACTTTCTTTTTGCCAGGTCTAAAGAACCAGCAATCGATCATAATAATCTTTATATTCTGTTGCTCGACATCAGAATGCCCAAAGTCGACGGTATTACTATACTTGAAAAGATTAAGCAAGACGATCAGTTAAAAGATATTCCAGTCATTATTGTCACAACGAGCAACTCTCCTGCCAACATAGGCAAGTGCTCTCGGCTTGGATGCATCGACTATGTCGTCAAACCTCTCGGGGAAAATCTGATCGACGCAATTGAAAAAGCATCGAACACATTTCAAATTTGCCCTGCTTAAAGCGAATCGGGCATAGTTAAAACGAACTTCTTTATCTCGTCCCGCACACGCCGGTAACAGTTAAGTTTTTCTTCCTGAGTTTCAGCGATTTCAGCAAGTTTTGGCGGGTCATCAAACCCGACATGCATCACCTTCGCCTTACCCATAAAAACGGGGCAATTTTCATTTGCATGTCCGCATACCGTCACAACATAGTCAAATTCGACGTCTTTAAACTCGGCGACATTCTTAGAACGCTGCGCTCTAATATCCACCCCTGCCTCTTTCATCACCCTGACCGCATCAGCATTAAGCCCATGCGTCTGGATCCCCGCCGAATACGCCTCGATCACATCACCTTTCAATTGGCGGGTCCAACCTTCGGCCATCTGACTCCTGCACGAATTACCCGTACAAAGAAACAAAACTTTTAATTTGTCGCCCATACTACTTCCATCTCTGATAGGAAATCTATTTTCAACTGCTTTTCCGGGCCTTTTGGTTTTTGGTCAAACTACCTGAAAACCGGGCCAAAAGTGGACCGTTTCTGGACCGCTTTTTAAAATGCGTAATTTTATGTATCCATTTTTACCTTTATTTTGCTCATTTTTGCTTCCTTAAAACCGATTTCATAAAACCGCAAACAGCTAATTACCTAACCCCCAAAAAGGTGTCTGCCCCCTTTAATTCTCTTACAGCCAATATACCGGGTAATGTCTCTTTGGATTGGTCGAGAGGTTATTGACCAATAAGGCGACAAGTAACATCATTAAAGCACCAACGAAAACCGGGCAAAAAACATATTCATAGCCAAGGGAATGAATCTTCTCTCCGCCAATTACTGCAATCAATGCGGTGGCCCCCCCGGGAGGATGCAAAGTGCGCGTCAAGTGCATCGCCACAATGGCCAACGATACCGCAGTTGAAGTAGCCACGATGGGCGCATCTCCGATAAACATGAAGACAGTGACACCAACTAATGCCGAAACAACATGTCCTCCCACAAGGTTGCGAGGTTGAGAAAATTCTGCCAAAGGCGCCCCATAGACAAGAACAGCAGAAGCGCCAAAAGATCCAATCAGAAATAGACTTTCTACCGATGCGAGTTCTAAGAATTGACCGAGTGTCGCAACAATCTGAATTCCAAGAAACGCTCCTATCCACGACCATATGATCTTCCTTATCGGCTCCCTTGGTGGGCATTTGCCCGTTGCTTTCATTCGCAGAAAATAATTCTTCATTTGATGTTTCCCGAAGAAAATTAAAGGGGTCAGACACAATACTGTTCGGCACGATATTTGCTCTTTGGTGAATTCATATAGTGTTTGGGTTTCTTTTGTTGATTTTATGGCGG
>VRUF01000346.1 GCA_019456245.1 Planctomycetota bacterium
ATCCTAAGGAAGTAGCCATAATTGTCGATGAGATGGTGAACTTATTTATCTCTAAACAACGAACTATGGCGACTCGTGACATAACAGAACAATTAACTACATATAATAAACAGAAGGGTGTCCTTGAAAGTGCAATATCAATTGCCATAGATTCTCTCGAAGAAATCCGCTTGGTCTCAAAATTTGCGAATCTCAGTTCTAGAATTACATATCGCAGCTATATGGAAGACAAGATCTCTAACCTTGAAAGGACTTACAGCGAACTTGACACTCAGGTTAAACAATTTCAGGTACAGATCGAAACTTTCAGAAAACGTGCAGAAGGTAAATTCGACGAAGTTGTCAGGGAACAAATGGAACGTGACCCGATCGCAAGTGGAATGCGAAACAGGATCGCATCCATGGCACCGCTGCTTGCGCAACAGTTGATGAAATTTGGTGACGGTCACAGGCGAGTTCGTGAAACCAGAACAGCAATTAAAGAAATGGAAATTGAACTCGGCAAGAGACAGGCTTTCATAGCAGAAACTCAACGAAAATCAAGTCTCCGGCAAGCTGAGGACCAGATGCTCGCACTGACAAGTACGCTTAAGGATCTTGAAGAACAGAGAATAGCCGCCAGACTTGAACACAAAGAACTCAGTGAAGAAAGGGCTGAATACGCAACCTTCGAACAGAAACGCGATACAAAACAAAAAGAGCTTGACATTCTCTCGGCTCATATTCAAAAACTGACTATGATCCATGACGATCCCCTGGTTGCAAAGCTTCAAAGCACCGGACCTGCACCAGTACCGCTGCGTGAGAGTTTCCCTGACATTAAAATGCTCGTTCCAGCAGGTATGATGCTCGGTTTCATGCTCGGTGCCGGCATTGCGTTTGCGATCGAACTACTCAATGATCTGCTCCGCTCGCCCAGCGACATAGCCAAACATCTGCACATACCGCTGTTAGGCGCGATATATCATAGTGACGAAGATGATGATCTCGAAGATGTCGACCTCTGCCATGTCGTACGCCAGGCTCCTTATTCGATCATGAGCGAGAGCTATCGCCAGTTCCGAACAAATCTGCAAATGTCCGATTCCGCAAAAAAACATAAGGTACTCTTTATCACCAGTAGCGGTGCCGGCGACGGAAAAACTTCAGTAGCGGTCAACCTGATATCGACACTCATTGCCGAGGGCAGAAAAGTTCTGTTCATTGACAGCAACTTCAGAAGACCTTCCAGCACGATAATGTTCCCCCGCACGGAAACAGATGGGTCCATTCCAGAGCACGCCGATTACGGGCTAAGCAACTATCTGATGGGCCAATGCACCTGCGAAGAAGTGATCAGACATGGCGGACTCACAGGCCTGGACATCGTAGATAGCGGCCCGCTGCCATCGAATCCTGCTGAGATACTCGGCGGAGCGAACATGAAAAACCTGCTTGCCAAATGTCGCGAAATTTACGACTATGTCATTATTGACGGCCCGCCCCTGCTGCTGACCGATGCAAAGATGCTGGCATCCATTGCCGACGGCACAATAGTCGTGTTCAATACGGAAACAAGCAAACGCGGAACGGCCCAGCGTACCATGCGTGAACTTCGCAGGATCAAAGCCAATGTCGCCGGAAGCGTCCTTATAGGCGTAAGATCCATGAAAGGCGGATATTTCGAGGAAAAAATCAGATTGTACCAGGAATATCAGGAAGGTCAGATCATCCGCTCAGTTTAACATGTTGACAAAAATGCTGAAAATCGCATGATAACTATTGACTATTTCACGGCCATCGGCGAAAATCTATCAAACAGCAATTGAAAGTGTTTGTTTTTAACGATTTTTCGATAGTTCACGTTTTTCAGGTATGATCATGGAAAGTTTCTTAGTTACTGGCGGTGCCGGTTTCATCGGCTCCAATATATGCAGAAAACTTGTTAGCGAAGGCAGACGTGTTCGTGTAAGA
>VRUF01000074.1 GCA_019456245.1 Planctomycetota bacterium
ATCCATTCCTTCAAACTACAATACCCCAAAAACCGAAAACATCCACAACAAAAATCCCCCTCCTTTTTCTTTTCTTTAAATTTCAAAACTGCGAAATCTGCGAAATCTGCGGCTAAAATATCTTTTGTTTTTATCTTCTAACTATCTTAAAACCTTCGTGTCCATTAGTGTTAATTAGTGGTTCAATCTGTTGCTTTTACCTTCTAATTTGCCTCTGGCGGAAACGATCATGACAAAAAAACCCTACGATTCTTCTGCAAAAAAACACGTCTTTTACACACAAAAAAATTCAATTTTGCAAAAGAATGCAAAAAAACACGCGCTTTTGCGCACTTTTTCAAACCCCCTCAAAACAACGCAAAACTCAGCACTTTTCAGCACTTTTCTTGCAGAATTTCACAACAGGCGCACATTTTCCGCAAAAACACGCAAATTTTTGCAAACCAAAAAGAAGCCTCCTCCAATAGACAATAGACAATAGAAAATAGAAAATTCAAACGCTCGCCCTTCACCTATCGGCTCGAATTAACTGGAATTCGTATAAGAACTACAGCCTGTCCGCCGTAGCCTTGGCGAAGGAGGAAACTAAGAACTGCCGCCAACGGCGGCTAATTTCCTCTGGATTTTACTTCCCTTATCTGGTACCCTACTTGCTTACTCGCCGAAAAGGCGAAATTGCCCGGGGCATAAATATCACATAAACTATTATTATTACAAGGTTTACAATGCCAATACAAACCCCTTTCAAGCCCATCCACGAACGGCTTGGTGCAAACTTCGCCGAATTTGACGGATGGTCCCTCCCTGCCGATTTCGGCGACCTCCCCGCCGAAAACACCGGTTTATACACCTCCAGTGCGGTTTTCGACCTCTCAAGCTTCGCCAGAATAAACTTAAAGGGCGAGGGCGCCAAAAAATTACTCGACTACCTACTTGCCACAAATATTCATAACCTCAGTAACGACAAGTGGATATGGTCGATGATCTGCGACGAAAACGGCAATCTAGCATCCATAGTACGCGTAGCCCAGACCAATAACGCCTACCACATTTTCACCCCCCCTTCCGCCAGAAACCGCGTTATTGACCTAATAAACGCCGCTGCCAGGATCACAAACACAGAATCCACCCAAATCGACGATATTACCGAAAAAACCGGCATGTTGGCCCTATACGGCCCAAAAGCCGTCGAAACTCTCGACGCGATTCTACCCTTCGATATCACAGAAATCACCCCTGGCGCTATCAAAATCATGTCTTTTTTCATGATCTCAGTAACAATAATAAGAGGTTCATGGCTAGGTACCGACGGAATCGAATTAATATGCCCCCAGGCCGCATGCGCCATGGCAGCCGGTGCCCTCGCAAAATACCGCGATCGCCTAAATATCGCCCCTGCGGGCATGAAAACGCTGAAAACCGCTATCATGGAATCATCTTTGCCCCTTGAATTATTAAAACACCCGCAATGCAAAAAAATCAGCCCTGTCGCACTTTCCATGACAAAAATGATCGATATGGAAAAGGATTTTCAAGGCAAAGAGGCTATCGCCAAAGAGCTTGCCGAGGGCACAAAAACCGTCCTGATGGGCGTAAAAACGCCGAAAATCGGCAAAGAGCACACCAACATCAGGATCCTCTGCAACGATAAAGAAATCGGCAAAGCAGAAATAATGCTGCCCTCACAAAATATGAATTGTGACATATCGCTAGCAATGATAGATACTCAATATGCCGATCTTGCAGATGAAATACAGATCGTAAGTGACGATATAATTTCAGGCGGCGAACTCATAAAACTGCCATTTGACAACGATCTCGCCGCCGGGATATACGCATAACAAAAATACATAACCACTTTCGGTTACTATAGTTAGCAGTTTTAAATTGGGGGTTGTATTTAATATTGCATCGTAATTTGACGCTTTAGAAATAGCTGTAAAAATAATGGATTTGATGCGCTATTTATGCTATAAGAACATGTTTGACAGGAGTTTATACCCTTGCGAATAGTAAATTTTCGCGAGAAAAACCATAACTTATGATTGCAGTTACTTCGCCACGAAAAATGTGACATTTTAATCGCAATCAGTTATATATTTTTATAGGTTGTTTTATGTTTGCAGTTATTAGTGACATACATTCGAATCTCGAAGCATTGACAACAGTCCTTGCCGATATTGAAAAACGCGGTATCAAAACGATATATTGTCTTGGCGACGTTGTCGGTTATGGTGCAAATCCAAATGAATGCCTTGACCTGATCATTGAAAAAACCGAGCTTGGCATTATTGGTAACCATGACTATGCGGTTCTTTACGAACCGACGAATTTCAATGCCGGGGCCGAGCAGGCTTGTTACTGGACTCGTGCTTCTATCGAGCAGGGAACCGACAACGCAAAAGTTTCGAAGCGATGGGATTATCTCGGTTCGCTGAAAATGCGCCAAACCTTCGAGGCAAAACTCGACGGAGTCAATACGCATATCAGTCTTGTACATGCATCTCCGCGGAAACCTATCAACGAATATGTTTTTCCCGACGATGTTTATACCATGCCTTCGAAGATGCTCGGGATTTTTGAACACCTGAAACATATTTGCTTTATCGGGCATACTCATCTTCCGGGTGTTTTTCTGGAAGACCCTGATTTTTATACGCCGGAAGAACTTGGCGAGTATTACCCTATCGAAAGCGATGAAAAAGCAATTATAAATGTAGGTTCCGTCGGTCAGCCCCGCGATCGGGACAACCGCGCGAGCTATGCTTATGTAGACGGCAGTAAAGTTTACTTTGTCAGGGTTGAGTACGATTATGCGACGGCAGCAAAGAAGATATTCGAAGTGAAGGAACTAGAAGACTTCGAAGGTAATCGTTTGGCAGAAGGGAAATAAAACTGACCGGAGGTCAGTTTTAGAATGATTAATGTTTAATGACTAATGAAGGTATCCGCCTGCGGCGGATGCTGATTATAACATTTTTTTGAGGATATTATTATGAACGTACGTAACGTTCTTATTGGGTTTTTGGTTTGCTTTGCTGCAGCTTGCGGTGTATTGGTTTTTCAGTCTGGTGTTTTTGATGAGACGGCCGGTGATGGGGCGCGCGTAATCAGTCTTGTTAGCTCAGAGGTAATTGAGAATGTAATAGAGGCTCCTGGGGCGGATATTGTTGAAGTTGAACTTTCGGAATATACGGCGATTCACGCTAAAGAGGGGGAAGAAACTATCGGTTCTGACGATCCGGACAGCGGGTTTAAGTTTAAGCTGGAGTTGACCAATAAGGGTGCGGCAATCGTTAGCGCGACTTTGAGCGAGTTTAAGGACAGAGATCCGGATGATCCTCAGAATTTAGTTTTGCTTTCGCCGGTTGACGATGACGGCAGGACTGTCTATTCGCTTGCGAACAGCAGTTTTAATGTTGTCGATAAGGGCGGGGTGGCTATTTCCAAACTACAGTGGAAAATGGGAGAGGTTGTCAATGAATCAGACGGCTGTCAATCGATAGAATTCACAACGACGATTATTAAGAAGACTTTTCCCAGAAGCGATCCTTCAAATGCGGTGACGAAAGATGCGGTACGGCTTACTAAGACATATCGCATACGGCCGGACAGCTATGATGTGGAGTGTTTGCTGGATGTTGAGAATCTTTTGGACAATCCGATCAAGACGCAGCTTGGTTTGCAGGGGCCTGCCGGGATAAAGAGGGAGGGCAGCCGTCAGGATATGCGGAGCATTGTATCAGGTTTTTTGATGAGCGACGGTAAGGTTGAGTCAGCTCTGAAGGATCAGAGGAAGCTGCGAAAACCAACACAGTTGGCAGATAAGAACGCGTTGAAACTGAAGCACGAGACGGCGGGCGCGAAGTTTATGTGGAGTGCGATAACGAACAAGTATTTTACGGCGATACTTCGGCCTGTTCCTGCGGAAGGCAATCGGACAAATGAGTCTTTTGTAAGCGCCCGGGCAGAGTATTTCGATGCGGGGCTAAATGATAAGAAGCCTGACGGGGACGAGGAAATAAGTTTCGTGCAGTATTTAGGCAGTGGTGAGCTTGCTGCTAATGGGGGCCGGGAAAGTTTTGCTTTTCAGCTTTTTCTTGGGCCCAAGAAGATCGATCTTTTTAAGGATAACCCTCTTTACAACAAGCTTGGGTATATACATACGATAAGTTTTATGGCTTGCTGCGTCTGTCCCGAGGGTATTATCAATCCGCTTTCGTTCGGTATCATCGGTTTGATGAAAGGGATGTACGGTATGATGGGGCCGTTTGGCAACTACGGCATTGTGATCATTATTTTTGTCGTGATGGTTCGTTTGGTGCTTCATCCTATTACGAAGAAGAGCCAGGTTTCTATGATGTCGATGCAGAAGATATCGAGCCATCCGCGTATGATCGAGATCAAAAAGAAGTACGCGGACAACCGGTCCGAAATGCAAAAGCAAACCATGCAGTTTTACAAGGACGAGAACGTATCGCCGGCACAGGGCATCATGGGTGTGCTTCCGATGTTTTTGCAGATGCCGATCTGGATCGCTCTTTACCGTGCGATCTACGCGAACTTTGAGCTGAGAGGTGCAGGTTTCCTGCCGTTTTGGATAACGGATCTTTCGGCACCGGATGCGTTGATTACTTTTACTACAATAACCGTTCCGTTTGTTGGATGGCAGATTGATTCGTTTAACTTTTTGCCGGTATTGCTTGGTATCGCGATGTTCCTGCAGCAGAAGCTGATGCCGCATTCCAGTGCGGCTGCGCAGAGCGACCAGATGGCTCAGCAGCAAAAGATGATGATGTGGATGATGCCGATTATGATGCTGGTGTTCCTGTACAAGGCGCCTTCGGGGCTGAATCTGTATATTATGGCGAGTACGTTTGCAGGCGTCTTCGAGCAGGTTATTATCCGCAAGCATATTCATGAAAAGGAAGAAATGGAAAACATGGGGCTGGTGGCGGTGACGAAAAAGACGGGTGGGAAAATCAAGAAAAAGAAACCCAAGCCGTTCTTTAAACAGTAGTGATCTGGCATGAGTGAAACCTAAAAACTGAATAGCCAACCCGCCAAAGGCGGACTTCGCTTCGCTCAGCACAAGGAACACTCAATTATCAAGTGGTGGATTCGCCTTCGGCGAGGCTAAGGATATTAAATGCTTTTGCCACAGAGGAAAAAGAGGGCAAAGAAAACTAAGAGGAAAAGTTAAGGAATATGCCAAGTGACCGCCAGAAAAAATCCGATGAAAACTTGTTATTATATTGTTACATTTTTAGTAATTATGACTTTTATAGATATTTGCTTTAAAATTGTAAAGATTAAAGATGTCTCAGTGTTATTCAACAATTTGTTTAGTTGGATTGCAGTTTGGCGCATTGCGATTTTCGTGGCATTCTGTGCATTTATTTTTTTCTATATTCGAAAAAGTTTCATCGCCTGGTATGTTCTGTTTATTCCTACGCTCATAAGTCTACCACTTCCATTTCTTATGAGTTTAAAAATTCCAACATCTAAACTTACGATCATAATAATAGTTTTCATGTGGGGCTGTGCCTGTATATATTTGTTAGAGAGAAATAAAGAATACAAGCAGTTTCTTATTAATTCAGAATCTGAGTAATTATTCTTAGTTAATTTTGTTGGATTAAATGCCATGAGTTTACTATTTTTTATTTCAATTTTATATTTACTTGCCTGCGTAATAATACATGTTTGTACTTTGCTTGAACTTTTCCTATTACCTATTGTTTTGATTCATATTATAAATTTTAGCATTTTTCCTTTGTTTTTCATTAACCTTCAATTGTCCAAAAGCCTTCAACGCGGTCGTGATAAGAATAGCTTTAAAAAAGAATTTAGCAACGCTTGCCCGTACCTGATTAACTTAATAATTGGAAGTTTAGCTCTATACGGTATTTTTGGATGCATTTATTTTTTTGCTCGCTCTTTTTATATAGCAATGGGAAACACAGAGGTATTAGAAGCTGTCAGCTTTACATTTAATAAGGGTCTTTCATCTTTGTGGATTCTTTGCTATTCAAGGGAGTTTCTGTATGCTTATTCTTTTCGAGCTTTAAAGAAAATCCGATATAAGGAACTCATGCAGGAATATTCAGTTGAAAATTTACGAAAGCAATACCGTCAAGCGAATAATATTTGAAGCGTCAACAACACATAAACAATGTACCACTGGTGGGTGGTTTCGTTTTCGCCAGAGGCTGCGAAGAAAAGTTTTTTATGTTTGATCTTAATGATACAATTGCTGCTTTTAGTAGTGCTTCTGTTGGGGATGGTCAGCTTGGGCGCTCTGTTCTTCGTGTTTGCGGGGATGGTACTGGTGAGGTGCTTCGCTGTTTATTTGGTGATTTGCGTTTGATGGATCGGCGTGGGGTAAGTCATGCATGTATTGAGGTTGAGGAGGGGATTGAGGTTGATGCTGCTGTGTATTCGTTTCCCGGGCCTGCGTCCTATACCGGTGAAGATGTTGCTGAGGTTCATTTTTATGCTTCGGGCGTTGTTTGTGAGATCATTCTTGCCAAGGTTCTTAAACGATGCCGGATAGCTGGCGGCGGGGAGTTTACTTTGCGGGCCTATCTTAACGGTAAGATCGATCTTTCGCAAGCCGAAGCTGTGGGAGAGATTATTTCGGCGAGTAATAAATTTCAACTTAAGGCAGCGGAGAGATTGCTTGCGGGGCGATTATGCGAAACTGTGAACGCAATACGCGAAGAAATATTAGAAGTGCTAAGTTTGATCGAGGCTGGGATGGATTTCAGCGAGGAGGATATTGAGTTTATCAGTTCGGCAGATGCGGCTGATCGAATTGGGGGTGTTCAGAATAAACTTAACACTTTGATCGACCAGACTATTCATTATGAAGAGATGATCGACCTTCCTTCGGTTGCCCTTGCCGGGAAATCTAATGCGGGTAAGAGCAGTTTGCTTAATGTGCTTTTGGGAAGCGAAAGAAGTATCGTTTCCGGTGAGGCGGGGACTACGCGGGATGTGTTGGAGGGAGTGCTGGAGCTTGATGGGTCACGGGCGATTGTTTTTGATTGCGCAGGGATCGGGCATGCTTTAGCGGAGGCAAGTCTGCTCGATGAACTTGGTCGGGCAGCTGCGATCGAGGCGATTAACCGGGCGGGGCTTGTTTTGTTCTGCGTTGATGTTACGGCGGATGATTTTGCGGGCGATGCGGAAATTCTTAACGCGATAGATAGTGAAACTGTGTTGCCGGTTGCTACGAAATGCGATTTGCTCGAAGCAGATAAGCTGCGGGAAAAACAAATTGCACTTGCGGATTTGTTTTCGATGGAGCCGATCATGACCAGCTCGAAAGATGGAAATGGTATTGATGAATTACTTCGCGCAGTTGACGGGGTTTTGTGTTGTCAGACGGCTGGGTCGGCAGAGGCGGCCGAGAGGGTAGCTGTTAATGAACGACATCGCAATGTTGTTAAGAAGGCACTGAAGGAGGTGGGTATGGCGATACATGAGGCCCTTGCCGGTAATGGCGAGATCGCGGCGATGCTGCTGCGTTCGGGGTATGAGTCCCTGGGGCTGATGGAGAGAGAGGATGTAAACGAGGGGATTCTGGATCGAATCTTTTCCAGCTTTTGTATCGGAAAATAAATTAGAAGCGGTTTTTGAATAGCCAACACTCAACACGGAACATCCAATGATGAAGGAAGGGGCGCATAAAATAAGCTGCATTGCCGTTAAGACCTTGCAGCTTATTTGACAGATTATGTTAGTGTTCTTTTTTTATTCGTTGTCGGTGTCGCTGTCTTTTGCTTCGAATTCTGCGTCTATTACGTCAGAGTCTACTTTTTTCTTTGATTCGCCTTCCGGTGCCTGATCTGTTGGTTCGCCTTGGGGCGGTGCCTGGGCAGATTGTTGTTTGGCTGCTTCTTCGTATAGTATCTTGCCTAGCTCCTGGGCAGCTTCTGTTAATGCGTCGGATGCCTTTTTGATCGCATCGCCGTCTTCACCCTTTATGGTTTCTTTAAGATTGTTGACTGCACTTTCGATGTTTCCGCGAGCTTCTGCGGAGACTTTTTCGCCGTGTTCCTTCAGCGTTTTTTCGGTCTGGTAGACTAACTGGTCCGCCTGGTTCTTGAGATCGACGACTTCGCGCCGCTTTTTGTCTTCCTCGGCGTGTTCCTGTGCCTGCTGGGTCATCTCTTCAACTTCGTCTTCGCTAAGGCCTGAGCTTGCTTCGATCTTGATGGACTGCTCTTTGCCGGTGCCGAGGTCCTTTGCGGAAACGTTGAGGATTCCGTTTGCGTCAATGTCAAACGCGACTTCGATCTGCGGGGCACCTCTTGGAGCCGCCGGCATGTCGGAGAGCAGGAACCTGCCGAGTGTTCTGTTGTCGCGTGCGAATTCCCGTTCGCCCTGGAGGACGTGGATGTCTACGCTTGTCTGGCCGTCGGCTGCGGTCGAGAAGACTTCCTTCTTGCTGGTCGGGATGGTCGTGTTGCGTTCGATGAGCCTTGTTAATACGCCGCCGAGTGTTTCCAGTCCGAGCGAGAGAGGAGTTACGTCGAGCAGGAGAATATCTTTTACGCCGGAGTCGCCCGCGAGTACCGCACCCTGGATGGCTGCACCGAGGGAAACCACTTCGTCGGGGTTGATCGATTTGTTGGAGTCCTTGCCGAAAATATCTTTTGCGATTTCCTGTACCTTTGGAATTCTTGTAGAACCGCCGACTAGCAGGACCTCTGCGATGTCGCCGGCATTTAGTTTGGCGTCCTGAAGAGCCTTTTGGCATGGTGCTTTGAGTCTTTCAAAAACCGATTCGGCGAGGGCCTCGAATTTGCTGCGTGTCATTTCGATCTGCAGGTGCTTGGGTCCTGACGCGTCGGCTGTGATGAAAGGCAGGTTGATGGACGTTTCGACCTGGGTGCTGAGTTCGCACTTTGCTTTTTCGCCTGCTTCTTTTAGACGCTGATGTGCCATCGGATCCTGACGGAGGTCTATGCCTTCGGTTTTTTTGAACTCGTCGGCGAGAAAGTTGATCAGTATATCATCGAGGTCGTCACCGCCGAGGTGCGTGTCGCCGTTTGTGCTTAGAACTTCCACGATGTTTTCGCCGATGTCGAGGATGGAGATGTCAAATGTTCCGCCACCGAAATCGAAGACGGCGATCTTTTCTTCTTTTTTGTTTTCAAGACCGTACGCCAGTGCCGCTGCGGTTGGTTCGTTGATGATACGCTCGACCTTTAGGCCTGCGATCTGACCGGCGTCTTTTGTTGCCTGACGCTGAGCATCGTTGAAGTATGCCGGGACTGTTATGACGGCTTGTTCGACTTTTTCGCCGAGGTAGTCTTCGGCGGTTTTTTTCAGATCCTGGAGAACCATTGCCGATATCTCCGGCGGGGTGTATTCCTTGCCGCGGACATCAACCTTGACCAGTTCATCAGGGCCGCCTGTGATCTTGTATGGGACGGACTTTTCTTCGGAACTTACTTCCTTGTGGCGTCTGCCCATGAAACGTTTTATCGAATATACGGTGTTCTCCGGGTTAGTTACCTGCTGATGACGGGCAATCTGACCTACGAGACGCTCGCCTTTGTCGGTGAAACCCACAACCGATGGTGTCAGTCGGGAACCGGAGGAATTTACCAGCACTTTTGGCGAGGAACCTTCCATTACCGCAACAACCGAGTTTGTCGTACCTAAATCTATTCCAATTATTTTAGCCATTTTTTCGTACTCCTTATGTTAATCAGTATGCCTGGAGGTTTTCTCTGGCCTGCCAAACATTGTTTTATTTACCTTCACTATACTATTATGCAAAGGGCGTGCCAGTTGGGCGAAAAAACTTAAAGCCTTTATTCATAAGGGTTTATCGGTATGGGCATTTTGACAGCAATTGCCATTTTGGCAGGTTAATGGTCTGTTTGGGCGGCAGACTGTGATTATCGGACGTTCTTGCGGGTTCTGGAGATTTAAGTGGTTTTGGAATTTGCTTGCAATTGACCGGGGCGGCGTGTAGTATTTGCGGTTCGCATCTTTGGGAGGAATGTGCGCTGATAGTGCTGAAAACGTATTTTTTAGGGAAATGTCTTTTTGTTTGACGCGTTGACGAACAAATTTAATAGCGTTTTTAAATCGCTTGCCGGCAGAGGCCGTATCACTGAGGCTAATGTTTCGGACGCGATGCGCGAAGTCCGTAAGGCGCTTCTTGAGGCTGACGTCAATTACCAGGTGGTCAAGCAGTTTTGCAAGGATGTGACGGCAGCGGCTCTTGGGGCCGATGTTGTTAAGAGCCTGCATCCGTCTCAGGTGATGGTTAAAATCGTTAACGACGAGTTGACGAAATTGATGGGGCCGGTCGATACCCGTATCTATTTTGTTTCGCCGGGTCCGACTATTATTATGCTTGCCGGTTTGCAGGGTTGCGGAAAGACGACGACGGCGGCGAAGCTTGCGAAGTATTTGATCGCTAAGGGCAAGAAGCCGATGATGATCGCCGATGACCTGCAAAGGCCGGCGGCTATCGATCAGCTTGTTACGCTTGGCGAACAGATCGGTGTTGAGGTTTATACCGAGCAATCCAAGGATGCTGTTCGTGTTGCCCGTAACGGTGTCAAGCATGCCAAGAAGAACGGCTATGATGTCGTGATCCTCGATACGGCCGGTCGTTTGCATATCGATACGGAGATGATGGACGAGATATCCAACGTTGCCAAGGCGGTTGTGCCGCAGCAGATATATCTTGTTTGTGACGCGATGACCGGTCAGGATGCGGTTACTTCCGCGGGTGAGTTTAATTCGCTGCTTGAGCTTGACGGGATTATCCTTACGAAACTTGACGGCGATGCCAGGGGTGGTGCGGCACTTAGTATTAAGGCTGTGACCGGTAAGCCGATTAAGTTTATCGGTGTGGGCGAAAAACTTGATAAGATCGAGGAGTTTCACCCGGATCGGATGGCGAGCCGGATCCTTGGGATGGGCGATATTGTTACGCTTGTTGAGAAGGCCCAGGAGCATTTCGACGAAGAAGAAGCCGAGAAGATGCAGAAGAAAATGGCTAAGGGGAGTTTCGGGTTTGACGACTTCCTTAAGCAGATGGGCGCTATGAAGAAAATGGGCGGTCTCAGCAGTATGATGAAGCTGATGCCGGGTATGGGCAAGATGGGAGATATGGATGTCGATGACGGCGAGATAGCGAAGATGGAAGGAATCGTTCATTCGATGACGAAGGCAGAGCGGCAGGATCCTGAGCTGCTTGATTCTTCCAGGCGCAGGCGTATTGCCAAAGGGTGCGGACGCGATCTACAGGAGGTTGCCGGACTTGTTAAGACTTTTAAGCGAAGTCGCGATATGATGAAGGCGCTTAGCGGCGGACGCGGACTGAAAAATCTTTTAAGCGGCAAGACTGATATTATGAGTGCTATGAGCGGGATGAACAGCGGTAAGAAGATCAAGCAGCGGTCGAAACGGAAACGTACGCCGCGTAAGAAAGGCAAGAAAAGACGATAGGAACTG
>VRUF01000347.1 GCA_019456245.1 Planctomycetota bacterium
TGTGATAAATTCATTCCATGGAGTGAGTTACGGAACAGGTGGAATAGGATACAAAGCAAGCTGGGATACGTTCAGAGAAGCCAACATTACAAGGAAGGGTGGACGCCAAACAGTACAGATGTACACAGTGTCAGGAAGGTGAGGAAGTTAGGTGCATACTTAGCAAAATATTGTACAAAGGAATCAGAAGTGAGGGCAATAGATGGCAAGCAATGGGGATTAAGTCAGAGTTTATCGAGAATGAGGTCAGCAGTTGATTTTAGATGTTCAGAGGTGATAGATGACTTGGCAAAGTTATGGGCTGCGAGCAGGAAAAGAATGAAGGAATATGATTACTGTACGGTGTATTGGGTAGGTACTGATTTGCTGATGAAATTGGGATGTAATAAACTGCTGGAATTGTTGGATGAGTATGTGCAAGTTGTCAGGATTGAGCCGGTGAGATCAGGATGAAAGAATGAGCTATATTTGTAGTAATAGTAACCAACACAGTTAGAATTATGAGATATCCAAAGCATGTTTTAGACAAGATCATGAGCAATCCAAAGTTGAAAAAGAGACACGAGAAAGAGCAAGCAGCGCAGGAGAAAAAAGGGGAAAAAAGCACAGCCAAGTAGAGAGGAAAATGAATGATTGAGGATAGAGAGAAATGGAACAAGGAAAGACTGGAGCTGATGTCCCGGGTGCGGTCTGATTTAAGAGGCGTTATAGCAAGAGGAATAGCGGGGTATGATGGATGGGTAGGGCTGACAGAGACAACAGAACAGGCGTATAATGATAGGGTGAAAAGTAGTGAATGGGTATTGAAAATGTTGATGGATGCAGGGAAATTATGAGGGGTAGAATATGGGAAAGACACAAGGGATTATTAGTAGTAGGAATGGTGATATTGGCAGTGATGGGAATGATTGAATTTGTTAAATGGATGGCTGAATAGATGAACTCACTCGCTCAGGCTACGCCTTCGCTCGTTCGTTTCCTACGCTCCGCTGCCCTGCTACCCTCGTGTTACTCGGGTGCCACACAGCTCCGCTATTGTGCTTCGTTGCTCTCGCCCCTGCAACCGGGGCTACGCTCCTTCGCGGACTTTTTATATGCTTTGCCCGGGTCGCTTTTCCTTGGCCGGGATATCGCTTGTGACGCCTCCGTTCCACTCCGGCTGAATAATTCGGATCCCTGCATGTCGGGCGGGACTACCCAACCCGCGGGACGTCACCCGCGGCCATTTCTCGCCCTCCCTCCCGTCAGCGCCTGCGGGCGCCCCGGATACGCAAAGCTTCGCTATGGTGGTGCCACCCAGTTTCGCAGGAAACCTGCGCAACCGGCCGGCACTATTTTGTCAGGATGACTCCAAAGTGAGCAACCTGAAAAAAGAATTTCGCTAAAAAAGATCCCCCAGCCCCTCCGAATCAACACCCGAGTGTTGGAAAAGTCCCGCTAAAATAACGGGGAAGTTTCGGTGTAGTCCGTTAATTTCGTACCTTTGATCAACAAATCAGAGAGATATGAAGGTTAAATTTTCAGGAGTCGGTATCACAGATGGCCGCAACAAGTTTGGAGGGTCGGTGGCCAGCCGTAACACCTTCGGGGCTTACATCCGAAACAAGGTAACACCGGTCAACCCGCAGACACCATCACAGAGCGCTGTGAGGGCTGTATTTGCTGAC
Organism: Planctomycetota bacterium; assembly: GCA_019456245.1. Lineage (GTDB taxonomy): Bacteria > Planctomycetota > Phycisphaerae > Sedimentisphaerales > Anaerohalosphaeraceae > VRUF01. The sequence goes on from VRUF01000347.1 coordinate 1,668, forward strand.
ATCTCGCAGTCTTGGCGGGATCTGACTCAGGGAGAAGACGGAGCTAAAACAAATCGCCATTGTTACAGCTGTGGACGCATTTCCAATTGACGTTTCAACCGGCTACATTGCCGTGTTCGGTGCAGTCCCTGCAGTCGGCTCTAAGGTCTTTGTAGAGCTGGTTGGAGTCAACAATACAACCGGTCAAAGAGGTTCAGGAATTAAGGCTTCAGATATCAGTTCGTAGGCCGCATGCTGACGGACTGATCAGACGAAAAAGGCTCCCTCTCGGGAGCTTTT
>VRUF01000075.1 GCA_019456245.1 Planctomycetota bacterium
AAAAGAGGGCACTTGTTTTGATAGGTGCGCTGACTACTACGTCAGTGTTATTGCTGTCGCTTGCAACGCCTGCATCTGCGCAGAGTTCATACGGTCCGGGGATGAATGTGCCTTCGCATGTAAACCAGAAGGGCGATATTAATGCGATCATTTCTCAGCTTAGTTCACAATCGGACTTTAAAATATCTACGGTCATTGGCGATCTGACGCCAACATCGATAGGGATCGCATCGGTTTGCGGATCGCTGGTAATGGGGATAGGGCTATTTTTTTACAGGTTGGCATCGGCCTGGACCTGTGCGATTTATGGAACCGGTTTGATATATGCGGGGATGATACTTTTGTTTTTGGAAAAAGGTTCCATGCCAGTGCAAAACATCTGTCGAAAACCGGTATTCTATCAGACGGTTGCGATTTGTATGTTGATATTCGGTACGTTTGTAGGGCTGTTGGTTTGTCCTGCGAAAAAGAAAAAAACAGTTGCTGTTAAAGATGATGTTGGAGAAACAAAATGAATTACATTAATATTCTTGCCGCAGTCAAAGATGCAACGAACGCAGTTGAAAACGACGCTGAGATCGTTCCTGTAGATTTTGTATGGGATCAGATCAGCAGCCTTGGCTGGTTCCCCGCGGTGCTGGCGGTATCGTTCGGAGTGGTTTACCTGCTTTACGGATGGCGTATATTCAAGGTGCTTACGGTTATCTGTTTCGGTCTTATCGGGATGTTTGGCGGTATGGCTGTCGGCCGAACTCTTGACAATGAGATGTGGGGAGGGATCATCGGGCTGGCTACTTTGTCTTTGGTCTCGATGCCGTTGATGAAGTGGTGCATATGCATACTTGGTGCGGTTTCCGGAGCGGTTTTCACCGGGGGGGTATGGTATGCTTTCGGTCTGCCGCAGATATATTTGTGGGCAGGTGCAGCCGTAGGCGGAGTTGCCGGCGGAATGATCTCGTTTATTGTTTTCAAGGCCGCGGTGATGCTGTTTACCAGTATGGGCGGAAGTGCGATCATGATGTCGGGTCTTCTTGCGCTGGGACACCTTTACGAAAATACAAAGCAAGTACAGACGACCGAAATTCATGATCTCGTGTTCGAGTGTACCTGGTTTTTGCCGGTGATATTGCTGGTACCAACAGTGATAGGGCTGTACACGCAGAATAAACTAATGAAAAAATCCTCAGAGTGGGAAATTTGATTTAAAGCAGGCAGAAGGTCCGCCAGAGGTCCTCCTGCGGCGGATAGACTCTCTTCGAGATTTCGCTTCGCTCAACTCGGCAGAAGTGAAGGGGCGCCTTCCCCCTTCGCCAAGGCTTCCGCCGTCGCTAAAGCTATGGCGAGACAGGTCGGCGGGACAGGTCGATGAAGCTGACTTATATGGGGAAATAGACTAGATATGCCCTATCTGGTTGTGGCGTTATGCACGGTTATGTACAACGGTTTTTTTTGCGCATTTTTTTGCAATCTTCTCATTTTTTACAATTTTCATACAAGAAAAGACCTGGAATTTTGCAGAATCTTTATAGACATAAAAACTCGTAAGCGAGTTGAGTTCGGCTCAGTTTAAGCTTTTAAAAACACTAAATTCGAACCCCGATCAGTACAAATTTTTACTTTCCGCAGATTTTGCATTGTCTTCTTCCTGGGTTTCTGTACACACAAACTAATAAAGAAATCTTCCAAGTGGGAAATATAGTTCGTGAGTTGTGGGTCATTGTTCTGAATTCTTAGCTGGAATGCGCGGTGACATAATGTAACCTCCCACAATTGAACACCAAACCACTATTGCGTGCAAGCCATGGTAATTGAACCCAGTTGGTACAAGAGAATGCTTCAAAAACACTAGCGGAACCAAAACAAATCCAATCAAACATAATACCTCTAGCATAAGTACCACGCTTATGGAGACGAGAAGAAATCTCTTTTGAAGGTCAGACTTCAGACACGCACCCATTTCGGCTGCCATCGTAATTGCCAACAACCAATGTGTAGTAATGATCCAATACTCAGAAATACCCAGCATATACAGTATTATTGGGAGAATTCCAAAGGCACATCCTGTTATCCACAAGGCAATACATAATGCTCGCCATTTTAACTTGACCATTTTTACCATCCGTTATTTATGTTTAGTGCAACTTTTACTTTCCGCAGATTTTGCATTGTCTTCTTCCTGAATTTATTGCCTGCTCTTTTGTCGCGAATTTCAGGGCTGTTTTTTCGCTCATTGATCTTGCGAATCTGCATGATGATTCGTGGAATACTTTGCTGTTTTTTGAGGCTGTGTAATATGAGGCGGTTGTGTTTTTAATGACCGGTCTTTGGTTGGCGGGTTTTATGGCGTGGAAGGGTTCAGCGGAAATTGTTATATCTGGGTTCCCGCTTTCGCGGGAATGACAATTCGCTTTTATTTCTTCTTCGGTTAATTTTCTGGCGAATCCGTTTTCTGTGAGGATGTCCGCCAGGCTGTTGCTGTCGGTTACTACGTCTGCGATGAGAGAAAAGTCTTTGCCGCGTTTTATGTTTTCAAGTGTGATTGTTTTAGAATCTGAGAGGTGTGCTTTGAGGAATTTTTTTGCCTGCATCTGAAAAAAGCGGTTGGGTTTTCTGTCTTCGGCAACTATGACCGGTTCTATGATTCCGTTTATTCTTATTGGGATATCGGCGCCGATGATGGCGGGCCAGCCTTTTACATCGCAGCGAAAGATGTAGGTGTTATCTACCGCGATGATTTTTGCGACGGTAGCGTTTCCGTATGTTTTGATAATTGTTTCAGGGAGTTTTATCTCTGCCAGAGATGTTACGGCAAAGAGGATGATGATAAGACATGCAGTTGATACGGTTTTCATGAGTTTTCCTTTGGAAAAATACCGCTAATTTTTTAATAGCTTAGCTAACAGCGTGGGCACGGCCCACCCTACTATACCGCAATTTCCTACTTGTGCCATACTGGCGCATAAAAGCTTATCGCCTCTTCGAATGTTGGCTTTCTTCTGAAATCTTCCGGGTCGTATGAGGGTTCTTTTGGATCGGCTTTTTGCCACGCCTGGTGTTGCCTGCCGTAGTATGTGCCGTAGAACTGGTAGTTGGAATCGACCCAGCGTGTAAGGATCATTAGTTCATTTTTTGTCAGCTTTTTTGAATGGTCCTCTTTGGCATTTTTCTGATGGGCGGCATTTCTAAGCATATCCATCATAACGCTCTTAAAGCTGCCCAGACTTTTTGCCGGAAGCTCGGCACCGTTATAACCGGCATGATCGTCTTTTTCGAAAGATATAAATTCCGGAATAATGGGTCCGGCCAGTTCTTTTCTGCCGAGTTCTTCGTAAGACGTATTATAACGCTTTGTCACCTCACCGGTCAGCATCAACCCAGCCTTCGGCTTTTCGCCGGCGTGACAGGATATGCATTTTGCATTGAAGATCGGCTGGATATCCGTCGGATAATGGATAACCTGCTGCGGCCTGCCCGTTCCGCCGTTTTCGATCGTGTCGCATGGCTGGGCACCCAACTCACTTGCCGGCCGATTTACAGCCGTCGGAGCCTTGCCCGTAACTGCGCCAGCCGTAAGAGGAGTTTTGTTTCTTTTCCCATGACAGCCCGTACACGAACGGACTTCGCCGGCTTTGTAATTTACATAGGTTCTTTCACGCTGGACTTCCATGAAGTTTTCGTCGAGGGCCTGGAAAAAGATATTTCGTCCCGCAGGCACTTTAAAGTGCGCCGATCCGTCTTTTTCCACAGGTACGATGCCCCATTGCACTCTTGGCCACAGGGCGGCTTTCCAAGAGGAACTGCTTGATGACGGCTGCCATCTTCTACCCGTATCCCAGTACCTCGGGACGGCTTCGTTGATTCGCAGCCATTTTATTTCGCCGGGTTTTACACCTTCCATACCCTGATAAACATTTGTCACGATACAAATCGCTTCATTGGAAGCCTTGTGTTCCGGCTGCTGATAAGTATTGATCCGAGCGGGGTGCGTGCGAGCGAGGAGTGGGGTAGGGTGCCAGCACGAAAGCTTCTCGTCTTTAAGAATGAGACTATGGCTGCCGTCTGTATCGATCAGATACAGCGAGTAGGCATCGGCGACCTCTTTATAATGATCAGCGGGTTTGATCTTATAAGAAACCAAAAATTCATTTTCGCTAACAGGAAACGGATGCGTATAAAGATTGCCGCTGGTTCCATTTTTGTCATGGGCATATTTACCGTCGTCTTTTAGGAAAAACCAACCCGCTTGGGTTCTGCGTTCTATGAAGACGGTTGGAGTTATATTGGTAACGGCGTATTTGTCGTCAAACTTTTTATAGCCTGTTTCGTCGGGGTCCGGGCCGCGTTTTCGCGAGCCTCTTTCCGGTTTTACTATCATAATCGCGCCAAGACACCCGCCCTGCGGATAATGACACGTGCCAACGCACACGATTTTGTTTCCCTGTCCGGGGATCGGCTGGGGATACATATACACAGTCGTAGTATCATCGGAACCACCATAAATTTCCTGCACTCCAGATCCATCCGGATTCATCGACCAGATGGTTTTGGCAATCCTAGCTCCCTTATCGATATACTCCCAGCGATGATACATGACCCTTCCGTCATCAAGAATAACCGGACAAAATTCGCTGACAAGGCTTTTAGATAGCTGCTCGACATTTTTACCGTCGCTGTCCATACGATGGAGAACAGGTGCCACCAGAGCCGACGATCCGCCGCAAAGAACAGTGTGTTCGCATCGCGTAGAAGAGAAAATAATTTTTCCGTCAGGCAGATACGCCGGATGAATATCGTCTGTATGCCAGTTTTTATTCCATCGCTTTGCCTTCTCCTCTTCATCTACAGGCGCAAAAGAAACCTGTCTCAGTCCTGTGCCGTCGGTATTGATCTCCCATATCCGAAATCCTGCCTCCGGATTTTCGCGGAAATCAAAGAGGATTTTTTTCGCATCGAACGAAAGGGTGGTCTTACCGATGAAGCCCTTGCCGCCGGGCATATTTGCAGCGGTAATAACGGGGCGCTGTTTCTTTGTATCGAGGTTGTATATATAGATGCCGTTTTCCGGTATGAAGCGGTCTGCACTGGTGCCGTTATCGATGTCGGTACAGTAATGGTCGGACGAATAGGGTTTTCGTTTGACAAAAACGATTTCCTCAAACCCCAGCTTGCCGGAACTGACCCCAACGGCACTTGCAGTACTGGTAACACCACAAGAACAAATTACGCCAAAAAATAACACGCCAAAAAACGCTAAATATTTTCGCACCATAAACCTCACAAAAAACAATAAAAACCCGAATTGCAGTGGTGAAACTGGATATTTTACGATTATACCAAATTTCCTGCCAAAAAACCACTATATAGTAATTACCAATAGGCCTGTAAGCCGAGACGATAGTTGGGCTTTATTTTTGTAGAGTCGGTTTTCCGCTGAGGTAGCCAAGTGATATTAAAAACCTGTCAGCTTCCAGTAATGTCTCGTAGTACCTGGCTTCATTAAAAAAACCATGCCGCTGATCTTCATACAGATGCAGGTCACAACGAACAGAGGCCTTTTCCATCAGTTTTTTATATTTTTTCGCAGTGGCAACAGGGATCAATGTATCTTTGGTCCCGAGAAAAACAACGGTTGGCGGAGTATGCTTATCAATACTATGCATCGGCGAGAACTGCTGCCAATATTCCTTAACCCGGTCGTAACCGTAACCTTCGGGGCCGTTATCAAAGACAGGGTTAAACAGTACGAGTGCATTGGGACGACAACTGACGGAGGTATCTTCGCCTTCTTCGTTAAATCCTTTTACAGTTCCGCATGCGGCGGCAACGTGTCCGCCTGCCGAGCCTCCGCCGGCTGTGAGTTTTTTCGGATCGATGCCCATCTGGCTGGCATTTTTGCGAACCCATCGAATCGCCGACTTTGCGTCTTTGACACATTCCTGAGGCGAAGTTCCATGTTTTTTTCTTACGCGGTACTCGGCGCTAATAGCAACCATGCCGCGAGATGCGAGATAATCGCTTTGCCGGTAGAACTGTTGGGGCGATCCTCCTTTCCATCCGCCTCCAAAGAACAAGACGATGGCCGGTCTATTGTCGCCTGGTTTGTGACCTTGCGGATTAAATACATGCAGTTTAAGCTTTACATCACTGCCATCGGTGCCGGTGACCGTCTTGTAGGTGATCCTTTCGTCGGGTGAAACATTTTTTTTACGATCGAGTGATTCTAAAATTATCCGAGCGACCTGGCTGCCCTGGGCGTTATAACCTTCTTCGGTAAAGTGTACGTTACCGGGCTTGGACCACCATTTCGGTTGATTGGGCTTTGTAAACCTATACAGGTCATTAATGCCGATCTGCGGGTAGTCCTTTAAAACCTTAAGTGCGACTTTGTTATATTTAAGAGCATCGCCTGCAAACCTGCTGCGGCGGGGGCTTTTCGGAACAGGTGTCGTCGTCGCAAAGATCAGTTTTGCCTTTGGGGCAAGCTTATTGAGATAGGAGGCAATATCCTTGAGATTTTCGGCGTATTCATCGATCGAAACGGCTGGCTTGCGATTTTTCTCACCATGTTTGCCGCTAGCGGTAAAATGTTTTAAATCATGCAAGCCGATATTAAAATGAATAACATCCCAATCAAACGACCAGTGTCCCTCGATATTCTTATCGCGCATAACCTTATGCATCGCGGTCATCTTGTCAATAAACGAACTCGAATTTCCGCCGCTGCAATGGATTCGATAAACATTAGCTTTACCTTCCAACTCGCTGCGGACCTTTTGCGTATAACCCATAGAGATCGAATCGCCATAGATCAAAACATTTTTCAGATCCGGATCATTTTCCACAAACGCAAATACTCCGCGCTCATTGCTTTGTTTACCCGTGAGGGCATCCCATGCTTGCTTTGCGGAACCGGCAAACGCCATAGCTGATAACAACATACAGATTAGAACTACCGACATTGCTCGCATTTTTTTCATAACCATTGCATTTACCTTTTAAAATTCAGTTATTTTATAAGAATATATCATATCCAGGCTATAATTACCACTTTTTTTGTCCACAGTCAGCAATCGTCAGGTCCGGTAATTTGCGTATTATGCCGTCAGCTATGCAAATATTTTGTGTGAATTGTGAAGGTTTGCTTGATTTGAGCCGAAAAATTCTATATAAGTTGATTTCTGTGTTTTTGTGCGGTTCGTGATCGGTTTAAAGAGACATTTGCGGAGAAAGCAAGGCAATGCGTATCAGATATGTTGTATCCACTATGGTTTTCTGGTGGCGTGAGCACCATCTTTCGTTTGAGCAGGAGTGCGATTTTTTGCGTTCTCTTGGATTTGGTGTGGAGCTTTGGCCTACAATGAAAGGCAACAATGATTGCAGGTATGTCAAACGGAACTGGTCCCGGCTTGAACATGCTACGGAGGGAATGCTTGTTGCACTTCATTCTCGAAATGATGGTCCTACTATGGATGAGTGGCGAGAACAGATCGAATGCGCCGAGATGCTCAAGGCGCCGATCGTGGCCGACCTTCGAAGCCTTTGCGTGTCTGACGAACTTGGAATCGCGGACTGGGGATTTGCGGGCGATGTCGTTAAGATGGCTCAGGAGAAGTCTGTCGAACTTTGCGTTGAGACCGGGTCGCTGGATGCGCTTTTGCAGGTTGGCGACAAGTTCAGTTCTATCCGTTATTGCCTTGACAGCGGGTTTGCGAATATCGATAAGGATAGGAGCTTTAAGGAGTATGTCGATATGCTGGCCGAGCGAACGAGTTATATGCATCTTGCGGATAATTTTGGTCGGTTTGACGATCATGAGCCTCCGGGTGTAAGAGGGGGAATGGGGCGTGAGAACTGGGACTATTTGCTTGAGGGTATCTCAAAATATGATAACGATGTTATCGGTTCGCTTGAGATGTTTCCTCCGATGCCGGGAACGATGATACGGCAGAGCAGTAATTATCTCTTCGGGGTACTCGAATGGCCGTCACGGCCGACAAGTCAAGAAGGAGCTGACGAAACAACATATCAGCCGATGTAGCCGGCGGCCTTTGGCGAAGGTTATTATTTTGGGGCTGCTTTTAGCCATTGTTCGAGGTTTTTTGCCAGGACCGTTACCGATCGGCTTTTCATTATGTGCTGTATGATCGCCGGTTTTATCTTTAGCTTTTCCATGGCTTTTTGGGCTCTTTCCCATAGACGGTCCGTTTTTGCCTGGCTGTCTGCAAGGTACAAATCGGTGACCATCTCCTGAAGTTTAGTCAGCATTATGGTATCGAGGTTGTCGTAATAGTTCGAGATAATCTTCTGCTGGTGTTTCGTGCGATCTTTGGCCATAAGTTCATTTTTCCCTTTATTTAACCCTGAATTGCCTGGACGTTACCGGTCGCAACGCAGGGATATTATAGTTTACGCGAAGTATTTCGAATGAAGGAAAACTCAACTTTTACTTTTGTCGCAATCCCATTGATCTCCAGCACCGGGTATGCAAGGAAATTGATCGGACCTGAAACCGGGCCAGGTTCAACTACAAGGTCTCGTCCGCGGCTGAGTTCTATGCGGTTTGCCGGATGATGACCGAAGTAATAGGTAGATAGGCTGGAACACTTGTCCCCCTCGCTGATGTCAACAGGCCACCACCGTTGGTCGGTGTAGAATTCCGCCCAGCAATGATAGCCGTCTATCCCGCCTGAATTCCTCTCCGATGGGATTGCTGCACCGATGGCAAATCGTGCTGGAATATTGACAGATCTGCACAAGGCGATGAAGTAGGAATGAAAATCTGAACAATTACCTGTGCGTGAATCACATGCATAAACAGCATCACCTTTTCCCCAACCGTCGCCAAATTTCATGTATCTCATGCGGTCTATGACGTGGTCGTAAAGTGCTCTCGCTCGCACAAGGTCACCGGTCTTGCCCTCAACTACCTTCTCGGCAATGCCGCGGAATGTCTCATCGGCCGGTACAAGCTGCTCGGGGCTAAGGTATTGCCAGGGGTTGGGCCTTTGTGATTTATAAACGCTTTTTTCAAGTCGCTGTATCTGAAAGCGCATCTCGAGGGTTTTTCCGCTGTCTTGGGGACCAAGCGTCAGGTAAAGGACGCTGTTGCCATATATCGGCTCCTGCAATATTTCCTGCTTGCCGGGAGCTTTGATTGACTTGATTTCGACGGTCTGGAATGCGTTTGTTGTCGGTATTGGAACCCACATACGGGCACTATCGTCGATTTTCGGTAGTGTGGTTTTGTATATAAACTCGAACTCGTCACTGCCCTTGATCACTCCAAGCAGGCGTGGCGAGGCTTCCTTCATGGGAACACGCTTCCATGTCTTGTCGCGTTTCTGTTTCCATACATAACGGGGCTGGCCGTTAGTCTTGTGGACCGTAGTTTCTGTGACGGTCATATCGTTCGGGTCTCCGGCAAGGAAAAAATCCACGTCATAAACATCTCCGTCAATGCTTGCCAAATCCACGCATGCAAAATGACGACGTGGTCCCAGTTTTGCCAGGTATTCTGTGTGGACGCGAACCAGCTTGAGTTGTAGCTGTTCCTCACCGTAAGGAAGTCTGAAATATCCTTCGCCTAAGCGGGTCTGCTCTTCGATGTGTTTTTCGATACCATCCTGTATATACTTCGTTACCACATTATCTGTGGTGGTGGACGATCTCCGCTCTCCATCCGGCGATGTATCGCAACCTAAAAGCAGTGCGCAAACTACCACCGCTACTGGTATTGCCTTTTTCCAGTTCATAGCAAACCCTTTATGCTGCAGTTAAGAGCTACGTTATTTCGGATGCTCTCCCTGTGGATGTTCCGGGGCCGGGGTTTCCTCTTGTGAAGTTTCCGTGGATGGATGCTCCGCGTTTGGATGCTCCGCCTTGTCTTTGCAACCTATCAGACTAAGCGAACCAACCGCGACAACCAGCACCAACACAATTACCTTTTTCATCTTATCCATTTTTACAATTCCCCTTTCGTGTTTTTGGCTCACGACTTCTGCAACATAGAGCCTGCTGCCTCATTTTCTATACCCTTGCTTATCTACGACACGGTATTATTTACAATAGGGTACCAAGTATACTTCGAAATACAATATTTTATCTGATATTTTCCATTTACACGGTTAAAAAGCAAGTATGTTTCTTTCCGCTTCGGGTCACGGTGTTGAGTGCCAAGGTTAACCAGGTAACAGAGATGCTTTTGGCCATAAGTTTAACGGTTTCCTTATTTCAAAAATAGATAGTAAAGTTTTCCTTCCTGATAAACCTGTCCGGCGAGTTTTCCGGCCTGGTCTCCTACTCCCATGTATATGTCGCATCTGCCGGCTGCACGGATGGCGCCGCCGGTGTCCTGATCGAGCGCGAAAGCGTTGTACCTTCTGTGGACGGTGCTTGCGCCTGATGTGCGTGGAAGAGTCGTTGAAACGAATGCCAGGCAGGCTCGTGGATAAACGGATTTGTCCGTAGCTATCGTTCGCATCGGGGTTACCGGCGTGTTTATGCTTCCGTGTGGCTGGCTTTGGGCGTTTTGGAAGAATACGAATCGCGGATTTTGTTCGATGTAGCCGGCGACCTTGCCGGGATTTCTTTTGAAGTAATCGATCATTGCCGACAGGCTCATTTTATCGCCGTTAAGCACCCGGGCATCCAGCATCGCACGTGATACGCTTTTGTATTCATGGCCGTTGCTGGCGGCATAGCCTACGGTGATCAGTTCGCCATCTGGGAGTCTTATTTTGGCAGAGCCCTGAACGTGGGCGATGTATACTTCGAACGGATCGGCCAGGTATAACAGTTCGCTGCCTTTTAGCATTCCGGTTGCTTCAATCTCTTTACGCGGCGGGTAGGGGGTAATGCCTCCGTCGGGCATTCTTCTGCCCTGGATTATACCGTCGGGGCCTTTTAGCAGGTCTTTGGGTAGTTTGTAAAGCGGGTATTTGAATTTTGCGGTCTCTTCCATCGAGCCGTCGAAGATGGGCGTGTAGTAGCCTGTGAACAGAACGGTTCCCCTGTTGTCGCATCCTACGGATTCGTAGACGTCGAATTTCCGGCGTATGGCAGCGTTTAGCTGGGTGCCTGTCAATCCCTGTTCAAGCAGCTCGGCGAATGCTTCGAGGCTGGCGGCTGCATCTTCGTGTGTTAA
>VRUF01000348.1 GCA_019456245.1 Planctomycetota bacterium
CGACGCTCTTCCGATCTTTAGAGGCGAAGGCAAAAAAATCGTCAGCCTGCTTACTGCTGAAAAAATGCATCAATTGTGGCAAAGAAGCATTGATGACTTCACAGACAACTTAGTTTTTTGCAGAATCTACGATGACAAAGGCGAGCAAATTGCCGGTAGGTTGAGAATGTATGAAGGAAAAGAAATTAGTTTAGGTACCGCTTTTTCGACTCTGAATTTTAAAAACTATTTTACCGGCTGGAAAACCGAACTTTACCTGCGAACAGGCGTTTTTGATGAAACTGCTGACAAAAAGAAAGTCATCTATCTCTGGACTGCTTTTACAGTAATAATACTTATGCTTTCAAGCACTCTTCTGGCCAGCAAAGCTGTTCTAAGACAGGCGAAACTCAACAGGCTCAAAAATGATTTCATAGCAACTGTAACCCATGAGCTTAAGACCCCGCTTGCTTCTATGCGTGTTCTTGTCGATACCCTTCTGGAAGGCAGCTACAACGATCAGAAGCAGGCAACGGAATACCTTCAGCTAATCTCTAAAGAAAACAAACGCCTTACCGGCTTGATCGACAACTTCCTTACATTCTCAAGAATGGAACGCAATAAGCAGGCTTTCGATTTGAGGCCGACCTCATCAGCGGACATAGCCAAAGATGCGATCTATGCCATTAAAACAAAGTTCGCACAGGGCAACTGCGATTTCATAGCGCATATACCAGACAGCCTCCCCAAAATCCGCGCCGACCACGATGCAATGGTAACCGTACTGGTCAACTTGCTTGACAACGCATACAAATATTCCGGCGAAAACAAACAGATCGAATTGACACTATACCAGCAAGAATCGCATATCTGCTTCAAAGTAAAAGACAACGGCAAGGGAATGCACCCACGCGTAACTCGAAAAATATTCGACCGTTTCTACCAGGAAGACTCACGACTTTCCAGATCAGCAGAGGGTTGCGGCCTGGGCCTTAGCATTGTAAAATTCATAACTGACGCCCACAAAGGAACCATCGAAGTACAAAGCAAACCGGACAAAGGAAGCGAATTTACAGTAATTATCCCAACAGCGTAAGACAAAGACATAAAAATGGAAACAGTGCTGATAATTGAAGACGATTCAACAATGCTTCGCGGGCTTAAGGATAACTTTGAGTACGCAGGTTACAATGTCCTCACGGCATCCGACGGTGAAGCCGGACTTAATGCTGCCCTGGACGGCCAACCCGACCTCATTCTCTTGGACATCATGCTTCCGAAGATTAACGGCTACGAGATATGCCGTCTTATCCGCCAGGAAAAGATTGACACCCCAATAATAATGCTAAGTGCCAAAGGTCAGGAGTCAGATATTGTTCTTGGCCTTAACCTCGGTGCCGATGACTATGTCACTAAACCTTTCAGCATTAAAGAACTGCTTGCCCGAGCGGGAGCATTTTTACGTCGAAGAAAACGACAGGAGCAGGACTGCTATGAATTTGGCGAGTTCGTTCTCGATATTTCCGCGTGCAGGCTTTCAAAAAATGGGCAGCAAATCAAATTATCTCCCAAGGAGTTTAAACTCCTTGACTTTTTCTTGAAGAAACAGGGTAAAGCCATGACACGGGACGAAATATTAAATGCCGTCTGGGGTTATAACAGCTTCTCCGGCCATCGCAGCGTTGATCGCTTTGTAACCACGTTAAGAAATAAAATTGAACCTGACCCGCAAAACCCTACTTTTATCCACACCTTACGCGAAATAGGCTACAAGTTCGAATCCACCTTTTAGGATTACTTGGGATACAAAAAAATTGCAGCCCGTTTTCTTTCACCTTCCACAGCCCAAACATCCATCCTCCATCCCCAAGCCTCAACACCGCACCGCTCGCCCGTTAAGCCCATCTTCCAACGTAAGCCTTTT
>VRUF01000349.1 GCA_019456245.1 Planctomycetota bacterium
GTGCTCTTCCGATCTTGTTTGACCACCGCATCTGGTAACCTCGCTGATGTGCCTGTTTTTCCATATGAAGCCGGTTGTCCTTTTCAAAGACGAGAAAATCAAGTGCCTTGGCGATCTGGTTGATGGATTTATCGCAGTCGTCGACAAGTACGCCGCGTGCGAACCTTCCTATCACCAAACCCTCGGGACAGTTCTTGTTTGAGTAAATAAGTTCCAGTGCATACCTGAATTTCGTCGAGATAGCAACTCTGCCCGAACCGACCGTATCGGCGAGAATACCGCTTGATATCTGCTCCATATTCAGGTACGGCAGGATCATCACATTGGTGGCACCGTAAAATTTCAGCCACTGGCTTTCGCTAAGGAATGTATCGAGAAAAACGATATCGTTCCTTTCCCAGTCAATGCTCTCGATATTGGTGGATTTGCACCATCGCACGCCGGCGTTTTCAAGTGAGTTTTCAAGCGTCTGCATATATTGGCGATAGTATCTACCATTGTCGGAACGGACAAATTCTGGGTGGCACTGCCCGGCGATCAGGTAAACGATATGTGATCGTTGTGCCTCGGTGCAGGACTCACGAAGAAACTTGCCAAAGCCCTGGATACCATACTGGACCCCTTTACCGGGAGAAAGCAGACCAAGCGTCGTCGCCAGAAAGAAATCCTGCAGACCCAGATCCGTCTTGATCTTGAACCGGTCATACTGTGTCGGATGCTGCATACGGATCCCGTGATCGATATGCTTTAGCTTAAAGTGGGATATACCGTATTTTTCAGATTCGAGTATGTCGATAGCGCTTTCGGTGGTAACGATCAAGCTATCGGATATTTCTGCAAGATCCTGAATAGTCTTCTTTTGGTGATCGTTAGGATCTTCAAGTACGGTGTGCAGGTATACCAGAACGGTCAGCCCTTTTTCGGTAAAGGCCTTTGCCATCTTCACGTAGTTATCGCCGCATGCACCGTTGCCCTCATCGTCAGGGTCAAGCCCGAACTCGTGTTGGAGGATAACTACCGTAGGGTTGTTGCTTTCGCGGGCGCGGTCGAGTATCTCCCCGATAGCAGTCCGCCATGACCCGGGTTCGAACTGGTCAATAGTCATATCGACAGGAATATTGTACGGTCCGTTGTCATTGTCGATCGCTGCGATGCGGATATGACCGATTTCGGCACTGAAATGAGCAAGCGCATTAGCAAGGTCGCGGCAGAACGTACCGATACCGCAACGTCTTGGTGGATAAGTACTTACGATTCTAACGTTCCATGGCATAACAGTCATCCTTTCTGCTTAACACGGGTCATTATAACCGACTTATCGGCCATAAGCTATACAAAATTAACTTGTTGATACCCCCTCAATACCCCTACCCGGTACTCCATATCGATATGCCTCGGCTTCTCGAGCAGCTTTACCTTTGACGCTATGCGACAGAGTAAAACCCCCAAGCCCCATTTTAAGGCTGTTAAGCCGCATTCCCCTCCAAAAACACATCAAAAACGACAATTGCACGAACTGGTGATGTACTCCACTGGTTTGCACAGGTTTGATGGGTTGGAGATTATTCTTCTCTTTCGGAATAGTTTTTGTATAATACCTGCATGAAAGATGGCTGGTTAAAAAAAGCATGGGCTCGCATTGCCAATGAGTTTATATCGCATATTTGCACGTGGGTCTTTGCCCTGATATTTGCTAGTATGGTAATATTCTGGCAGGGCTTTAGAACGTTACTATCAACTGAATATTATTTTGAACTTCCCCTTTGGGCGTGGGTAATAATTGGTGTTGTCTTTTCCGGATTGCCCTTAGTTATGGTTTTGATCAAAGATAGTATGTAGGCCATCCTGGTCGATATGATGATATTGAATTTAACCGTTTAATATCATTATCGAAAGGAT
>VRUF01000076.1 GCA_019456245.1 Planctomycetota bacterium
TCGCGCGAATACTTCGAATACTTCATTTGTAGGGATAGTTATTTGCTGTTAGGTGTTTTAATCTGGTGTGCTGAATGCAGCTGGCAGATTGGCGTTTTGCTGGTTACTGTCCGCCTGCTGTGGCGGCGGCGGGCTGGCGGGCTTCGGATTTCACTTCCGTCCTTCGCCAAGGCTACGGAGGACAGGTCGCTCAATCCCTGGGGATGGCTGCGGTTGGCTTGCTGCGGATGGATTGCCAAAGTGGGGCATTCTGTCGCTCGGTTAGTCGGAAGGCTTGCCTGGTGGCCGCGATTGCCTATTTTGCTTAAAACTGTACCTAATACCGTTTTATTATACCTCTGTGGTATATACAGACAGAAAATATCACTGGGAGATATCGCGCGAATACTTCGAATACTTCATTTGTAGGGATAGTTATTTGCTGTTAGGTGTTTTAATCTGGTGTGCTGAATGTGCTGGGGGTGGGTTGGTGGGTTTTCCGGCACTGGGGTTTTGCTGGTTGCTGACCGCCCGCTGTGGCGTGGCGTGGCGTGGCGTGGCCAGTCAGAATTTTGCCAGGTTCAATCCCTTGGGTTGGCGGGGTTGGCGTGTTGTGTGTTGGGAGGTTTTTTTGATGTTTTTCGGAAGTTGGGCGATGGTTTTAACGGTTGGGCAATTTGCTGTCCTGTAGAGTGCCTATTTTACTTTCATGTTCCGCCGGACCTTAAATTTTCCCGCTTAAATCTTTTCTTTTTATATGCTTTGCTGTATAATTACTCCCGATCAGGCGTTATAGGCGATACGGAATGGCGACAAAATAAGCCATGGTTTTAACTGTATTGCATCAAA
This sequence comes from Planctomycetota bacterium, assembly GCA_019456245.1. Classification (GTDB taxonomy): domain Bacteria; phylum Planctomycetota; class Phycisphaerae; order Sedimentisphaerales; family Anaerohalosphaeraceae; genus VRUF01. The sequence continues at coordinate 829 of VRUF01000076.1, forward strand.
ATGCCGAATACTATAGGGTAGTAATTTTGAAACCCAAATATATGTAAAGCAAACTAGAATATCAATTGTAGTTTGCTGAAATTAGAAAAAGTGGGAACTATTATGGCAAAACCTCCAAAAGCGACAGTTTTGGCCGATGTTTACAGAACTGTTTCTCCAGAACCTCTGATGAACTCTGAGCAACTGGATGCATTCTATCTTCAGGAAATAATAGATATTCGGGGTACGGATGTGATGCTCAAACTGAAAACGCGTCTGTGCCGTGCCGAGAAGGATATGCCTTTCAAGACCTTTCTCATGGGCCACGCCGGTGTTGGAAAATCCTCCGCGCTCACCTGCCTCATTCAAGAGGTCGAAGGCAAATTCCAGACCGTACGGTTTTCCGCAAAGAAACGACTCGACATGGTCAACTTCAAGGCATTCGATGTCCTTCTTCTGACCATTACGGAACTTGCCGAGCAATGCGGAAAATCCATTGACGATGGCGGTTCCGGCGAACATATCAGTGACAATCTGATCCGTCCTTTGTGGGACTGGTTTTCCACCACCGATATTTCAAAAACAGAGAAAACCGAACTGGCGGCTACTGTCGGAGCGGGTGTTGACAGCAGCAGTTCGTTGTGGGGTAAGCTCATTGGACTGAAAGCCAAGGTATACGCCGAAGCAAAATACGCCGGCGCCAGAGAAAAGAAAACCGTTGATTATCGCCTTAGTAATATCTCCGAACTCGTTCAAATTGCCAATAAAATTATAGATGCCTGTAACAACTCCCTCGGTGAGGCAACCGGTAAGCAATGGCTGATCATCTGGGAAGACTTTGACAAAGAAGGCATTCCTAAGGAATCCATTAGTCAACTTTTCCTCGAATACGGTCATATCTTCAGCGACCTTAACGTCAATATGATCACGAATATTCCCGTTACATTGGGATATTCAGGTGAGGCCCGCAGTATTATTGACACAGCCAACCGCTGCCTGCTTCACGATAGCCCGGTTTTCGATCAGGAACACAACCCTCATGAGCAGGGGCGAAACGTCCTTCGCGAAGTCGTAGCGAAACGAATGGAACTTACCCTCTTCGACGAAGGTATCCTTGAAATTCTGCTCGTCGCCAGCGGCGGCAATCTCCGCGACCTTTTTAATATGATCCTTGATGCTTGCGACCAGGCCATCGGTAAGAAACTTACAACAATCGCACAGGCACACGCACGAAATGCGATTGTCACTCAGCGTATCGAATACGAAAGACGGCTGGGAACGGACCGCTTCGGCAAAGAGGTTATCAAATTCGAAGATAAAATTGGACGGCTTAAAGCTATCTATAATAATGAACCGGATTCCTCCCGTACCGATGATATTCTCTTTTCTTTGTTGCGGTCCCGCGCTGTGCAGGAATTCAATGGCGAACGGTGGTTTGGTGTTCACCCACTTGTCGTTGATTATCTGGTTAGTAACGGACATATCGAAACACCCGAAAACGGTGAGCCTTTCGGCGGGACGACCTAAATGACCATTAATGGGGACGACAAAGCTAACCCCGGCAGTATAGCGGAAGTTACGCAAGGACTCCTTCTCTGGGCGAAACGTCGAGTTCCCGTTCTGCTGCGTGTAGAATTCATCGATGAACTTGCACGCAAACAAGTCGTGCAAAACCTCAAAAAGGAACTGCAAACGATCGAGATTCCCGTTCATGAAATAGAACTCCCCGCCCTCCGACATGATGAACTGGCTCAATGGCTTACCGAAGAACTGGAAAAACTCCCACCCGGTGTAGCCTCCATCAACGGTTTTGCCACAGCCCTCCCGGACAAAGACCCGCAGCTTCAGCAAAGCCTTTCCGCCATCAATCTGCGACGTGAAGTGTTTGCATCTTTTCCACTCTGCCAGATATGGTGGATGCCGCAGTATCGCATTGATATGTTCGCCGGACGCATTAACGACCTCAACTCATGGTTCCGTCTCCGTGCCAAACTCACAGAAACAGTTTCGGTTCTTCCATCCGGTCACGACATACAATTCCTGTCCGAGACAACGATGCAGCCACTCGGTCTCAAAAGCATTGCCGGACTCTCCCACGATGAAAGATCTCAACGTATCGAGGAACTCGAGCACCTCCTGTCAAAAATCCAGTCAGTCCCGGAAAATCAACGTGACCTCAGCAACGAAAAACGACTTCTCAAAAGTTTGGCCGAGATTTTCTACGTCCAGGCACAATATAATAAAATCGAACCGCTCCTGCGTCGCTTGCTATCGATTAACGAGGCGTCCTTCGGCCCCGACCATCCGGATGTAGCACTCAGCTTGAATAATCTGGCGCAGTTACTTCAAGATACGAATCGTCTTGACGAAGCAGAGCCGTTGATGCGCCGGGCGCTGGCGATTGACGAGGCATCCTTCGGGGCGGACCATCCGGCTGTGGCGACCAGATTGAATAATCTGGCATCGTTACTTCAAGACACGAATCGCCTTGACGAAGCAGAGCCATTGATACGCCGGGCGCTGGCGATTGACGAAACATCTTTCGGTCTCGACCATCCGAAGGTGGCTATAATTTTGAGTAATCTGGCGCAGTTGCTTGTCAACACCAATCGCCTTGACGAAGCAGAACCATTGATGCGCCGCGCGCTGGAAATTGACGAGACATCTTTCGGCCCCGACCATCCTACGATGGCAACCAGATTAAATAATCTGGCGCAGTTGCTTGCCAATACCAATCGCCTTGACGAAGCAGAGCCATTGATGCGGCGTGTGTTGACGATTGACGAGGTATCATTCGGCCCCGACCACCCGAATGTCGCAATGGGCTTGAATAATATGGCGGCCTTATTACAAGCCACCAATCGCCTTAACGAAGCAGAGCCATTGATGCGCCGCGCACTGGCGATTAACGAGGCCTCGTTCGGCCCCGACCATCCGAAGGTCGCAATAGCCTTGAATAATCTGGCGCAATTACTGCAAGCCACCAATCGTCTTGACAAAGCTGAGCCATTGATGCGGCGGGCGATGGCGATTGACGAGTCATCCTTTGGTCCCAACCATCCGGATGTAGCAATAGATTTGAATAATCTGGCGCAGTTACTTAAAGCTACGAATCGTCTTGACGAAGCAGAGCCATTGATGAAACGGCATGTGATGATTCTTCTACAGTTTGCCCGCCGGACTGGCCATCGGCACCCGCATCTGAAAGATGCTATCAACAACTATGGCAATCTGCTCATGCAGATGGGATGTAGCAAAGATGAAGTCACTGCCCGACTAAAAAAAATGAAGTGATCCCCGGCAAAGAAGCAAAGAACCGCTCAAACAAAGCTGTCGATTTTCTCCTTACATACCCTCTCCGTCACTTCGTGCAATTTTTTCACGCAGGGGGTTGTAATTTTCTATTTTCTATTGTCGATGTTCTATTTAAAAAGCGTGGCAGGGCGTTTTGATTTGTTATTTTAGAACTACTTTGCCGGTTCCTTTTGTTACTTTTCCTATGGTGTAGACCTCTTCGCCTGCTTCTTTTAGGGTGCTTGCGGTCTGGTCGGCATGTTCAGGGGCTACTACGAGTACGTATCCTATACCCATATTGAAAACCCTGTACATTTCTTCCTCTGCGACCGGGCCCTCTTGCTGTAGGAAATTGAAGATGTCGTGTTTTGGCCAGGTGTCTTTTATTATTTGAGCGTCGCAATTTTTGGCTAGTACCCTTGGTATGTTTCCTACCAGTCCGCCGCCTGTTATGTGGGCCATAGCGTGGATTGGCATTTCTTTGGGGAATTTATTAATTGCGCTTACGACGGATCTTACGTATATCTTTGTTGGTTCGAGGAGGGCGTCGCCTACTGTTTTTCCGTTAAGCAATTCCGGGGTGTCGTTTACGTTGTATTTTTGCTGCTTGAAGCAGATGTGCCTTATGAGTGAAAAACCGTTGCTGTGGACGCCGGTTGAAGCGAGGCCGAGTATTATGTCGCCTTCTTTAACATCTGCGCCTGTGATTATTCTGTCTCGTTCTACTACGCCTACGGCGAAACCTGCCATGTCGAACTCGTCTTTTCTGTAGACGTCGGGCATTTCGGCAGTTTCTCCGCCTATTAGGGCGCAGTTTGCGAGTTTGCAGCCGGCGGCTACGCCTTCGACCATTTCGGCGATTCGTTCGGGGTCGAGTTTGTTGACGGCCAGGTAGTCGAGGAAGAAGAGTGGTTCTGCACCCTGTACGATCATGTCGTTTACGCTCATTGCGACGAGGTCTATGCCTACGGAGTCAAAGCGATTAACTTCTTGGGCGATGATTATCTTTGTTCCCACGCCGTCTGTGCAGGAGACGAGGACGGGGTTTTCGTATTTTGGTTTTCCTTCTTCGTTTAGCTGAAAGAGGCCCGCAAAACCGTTCTCCAGACCTATTACTCGTTTTGAGAAGGTTTCCTTAACGGATTTTGAGATCCGTTCGACCATCCGGTCGTTTGCGTCTATGCTAACGCCGGAGTCTTCGTAACTGATGTAATTTTCTTTTGTCATAATATTAGTCGTTATTGTCGAAAAGCTGCATTTGGTGGCGTTCCACATGGAATTTGTTTAAGATGGTGTTTACGGGTATGCTGTAATTGCCGCTCCAGCAGGCGGTGCAGTAATGGTCCGGCGGTAAGGAGGCGCAGGACAGGAGGCCTTCGATCGAGAGGTATCCTAAGGTGTCGACCTCAAGGAAATCTCGTATTTCTTCGAGAGAGCGTTTGCTTGCGAGAAGTTCCTCTGTGGTTGGAAAGTCAACGCCGTAGAAACATGGGTTGGCGACGGGGGGGCAGGCAACACGTATGTGTATTTCTTTTGCACCGGCTTCTCTTAAAGATTTTATCTTTCCCTTTGTCGTGGTTCCTCTTACGACGGAGTCGTCTACTACTACGACACGCTTGTCTTTTACGGTTTCCTTTACGACGGCTAGTTTTAGTCTTACGGCAAGTTCCCTGAGGTCTTGGGACGGGGCAAGGAAGGTTCTTCCGATGTAGTGACTTCTTACGAATCCCATGTCGAACGGGATACCGCTTTGGTTTGCATATCCGACTGCGGCGGAGGTGCCGGAGTCCGGTACTGGTATTACGACATCAGCTTCGACGGGGTGTTCTTTTGCGAGCTGGACGCCTGATCTTTTTCTGACGAGGTGTACGTTTTCACCGAATACCGAGCTGCTTTGTTTTGCGAAGTAGACGTGCTCAAAGATGCAGTGTGCAGGTTTTACAGTTCCGGGAGTGATGAAGAATCGGCTTGATATGCCGTTTTTGTCGAGCGTGACGATCTCGCCCGGTTCGACGTCCCGGATGTATTCTGCTTCAAGTGTGTCGAAGGCACATGTTTCGCTTGCGACGCAGTAGTGGCCCTGTTTTGTTTTTCCGATGCTTAAGGGGCGAATTCCGTAGGGATCCCTTGCCGCTTCGATGCGGTCGGGGAATAGGAACAGCAGTGAATATGCCCCCTGGAGATGGTTGAGGATGTGTCCGAGTGCATCCGGTTTGGCGACATGTGAGGGTTTGGCCATTAGGTGGACAATGATCTCGGTGTCGTTTGTGGACTTGAAAATGTGTCCGTATGCTTCGTATTCGTCGCGAAGCAGCGATGCGTTGATGAGATTTCCGTTGTGTGCGACGGCGACCTGGCCCCGTGAGTACTCGCTTAGGAACGGTTGGGCGTTGAGCGGATTGCTCGAACCTGTTGTGGAGTATCGAACGTGGCCGATGGCGATGGGGTTTTCGAGTTTTTTGAGTACGCCGCGACTTTGGCGGAAGACCCTGCTGACCTGTCCCATGCCGGTGAAGCAGTGGATTTGTTCGCCGTCACTCGATGCTATTCCAGCGGATTCCTGACCCCTGTGCTGGAGGCTGTGGATTCCGTAATAGGTTTTTTGGACGGCATCGGGGTCGCCGTATATCCCGAAGATGCCGCATGCTTCCTTCATATCAGCCATAGTATTCCGCGTAAAAAAAGAGTGAAAGATTCAGACGCCGTAAGTTTAGCCAATTGCCAAACAGTAGTCAATCCGAATTTCGCCAGTTCGACGAATTGTCAGGATTACTTTGAATCAAGGAAATATTTATACAGCCGGTTTCGTTATATGTTCGTGTAAAACGAGTTGCAGTAGACAAAAGGCGACCTTTTGGGTCTATAAGCTTGGGCAAATAAGGAGCATTTCGGGTAGTATTAAGTCTTGACGCCGACAGCGAAAGACGGTAAAATTAATAATAGCAGGATTTATTTCGGCATTATGCACATTTATGAGAGGTATAAAAGATGATTGAACACATGCAATACATTGTAGCTTTTGGTATGCCCGGCCCGATGGAATGGATTATCATACTAGTCATTGCGGTACTCCTTTTTGGCAGGCGCTTGCCGGAGATCGCACGTGGCATGGGAAAGAGCCTTACCGAATTTAAAAAGGGTATCAAAGAGGCGGAGAACGAGGTTACAAAACCTGTCGAAGATGATATTGCGCCACCGGCACCTGAAGAGACCAGTTCCTCCGACGATGACGACAGCGATTCCGACGAAGACAAAGACGACGAAGACTAGATCAGTTGTCTCAGGAATCGTTTGACATGGTGCGTTTCCGAAGAATCCGGCAGACTATTATGCTGGCTTCGTAAAGCACATACAGCGGTCCTGCCAATGCAATCTGAGAGACGAAATCAGGGGGAGTGATCATCGCAGAGACAACAACCAGCCCGATGATCATGAACTTCCGGATGCTCGTGAGCATTTCAATTGTTACAAGGTGCATCCGCTCGGCAAAGACGATGACTATAGGCATCTGGAAAGCCAGACCGAATACCAGCACCAGGATAAGGATCATGTTGATATAGTTTTGCAATGTGAATAGTGATTCAACTTCCATCCACTGGTTAAACTTGACAAAAAAGGTCATTGTAAGCGGTGCAACTACCGTAATGAAAAAGATACTCCCGCCGATGAACAGTACCGCACTGATGGGTGCGACGTTATAGGCGAACTTTCTTTCCTTTTTGTATAGGCCGGAGGCGACAAAGGCCCATATCTGCCAGATGACCCATGGAGAAGATATCAGCAACCCGAAAAGCAGGCTCGTTTTCAGGAACACCATGAAACCTCCGGCAGGGTGGATGGCGATCAGACTTGGGTCCAATCCAAGTTTTCCCACGGTTTTCAAGTATGGTATTTTCAGTACGCCGACAAGATATTTTCCGAAGACCAGACATATAGCGATCCCTATGACAAGTCCTATGATCGTCAGGATCAGCCTGCCCCTCAACTCCTCCAGATGGTCGCCGAGACTCATCGATACGAGTTGTTCTTCTTCGTTTTTTTCTCTGTAATAGCTCATTCTCTGCCGCTAGCCCTGATATTAGTTAAAATGATACCCGCAGTATAAACGAACGAACTCTGTTTGGCAAATATTTCCTTTGGGATGATGTTTTGGGGCGGAGGCTTGATGTTGGGTCGGCGCGATGGTAGAGTGAGGGGCGATGGCAGTGTTTTTTTAGGATTGGAAGATGTTTGAGTTTTTCGGGTTTGAATTCAGTTATTGGCAGTGGGGTGCGCTTGCTTTGTGCGGGGTGCTGGTGGGTGTTTCCAAGACGGGTCTTCCGGGGATCAGTATTGTTACGGTTGGGCTGATGGCGAATCTGTTCGAGGGTAAGAGTTCGACGGGGGTACTTTTGCCGATGCTGATTTTTGCGGATGTTTTTGCGATTTTGTATTATCGCCGGCATGCTGAATGGGCCCATATTTTGCGATTATTGCCGTGGGCGCTGGCTGGGATCGGGTCGGGATTTTTTGCGATGCGGGTTGTTGACGATGAGTATTTCGGGGTGGTTATCGGGTCGATTGTTTTGGTTATGCTCGGGGTGAAGTTTTTTCAGGATTGGCGGAATTTAAAGAAGGGATCGGTCACTGTTCCGACGCACTGGGGGTTTGGGGCGATGCTTGGGTTTGCCGCGGGGGTGACGACGATGATGGCCAACGCTGCCGGGCCGGTGATGACGATATATTTTCTGGCGATGGGGTTTGATAAGAAAAAGTTCGTGGGGACGGCGGCGTGGTTTTTCTTTATGGTCAACTGGATCAAGGTGCCTTTGAGCGGTAAGCTCGATCTGATCACTGCCGATACTCTCAGGCTCGATGCGATGGTGTTTCCGTTTATACTGCTTGGCGTGGTTGTGGGGATCGTTTTCTTAAAGCATGTCAAACAAAAATGGTTTAATCGCGCCGTGATGGTAATCGCGGTAATAGCAGCAGTTAAACTTTTGCTCTCTTAGCTTATCCTTTTATGCAGGCCAGAGGGGTTAGTCTTGCTACTTTTTTTGCGAGGTTTACGGCGATGGAGGAGGGCTGTGGGGATGGATGATGGCTGTGGCGATACGATGCTGCTAACGCATAATATCGCTATAATCTAACTTGTAAAAAAGCTTCTCTACAGAGCATGTCTGACCCTTATTTTTCTCCAAGCTCTAGCAATCTCTTAATTTGTTGCTCATAATCATCCGTATCAGTAAAGAATTCACCAAGCAACTTACCATCTTTGTCAATCAATATTTTAGTGGGAAAACTCAGAACTCCATAAGCTGCTGTAGTTGCTCCTATGGCTGTTTGATTTGTGCCTTTAATCAGAGTTTTGCCACCACCATCCAGTGCAATTGGAAACAGAGTATCGCGACCTTTCCAGAATTTCTTATACTTGGCAAGTTTTTGTTCCATTTCCTCAATTGACTCAACTATATCGGCGTGAATTCCAATCACAACTAAACCATCGTCCGAATAACGTTCATGAAGATCCATCAACTTCGGCATATCTCGGACGCATGGCGGGCAGGCATAATTCCAGAAATCCAACAGTACAACTTTACCTCTTAACTCGGACATTTTCATTGGCTTGTTATTCCTCCAACCCTTAATTTTTTGGAATTCAGGGGCTTGCTGTCCCTTTTGTTTTTTGATTGTACTATATGCAGTCCATGCAAGTGCATGATCCGGCTCCACAACAACATCAGGGAATTCAACCCACTGGTAATTGCGTTTTTCAACACGAATTATTTCTAATTGTTCCAGGTTCAGGTTTTTGAATACACATAAGCGGCGAGAAATGCCGTCACCATCACCACGATTAGTTAAAACGGCAGTATGAACCTTTTCCTGTTTATCAATGGCTACCAGCCGTATCTCCTCATGAACCAGTCGATGGGCCAAATCAACATGAATATCATTGCCGACTTGCTGTGGAATCTCAATCAAAGCACCACATCCGGAAGAAATTACATAATCACGCTTTTTCGCCCATTCGGGCCAATCATATTCTTCCCAACTCTCAACATAACTCCATGGGCCATAAGCAAATCCAACTTTAAGGTTTGTCTTCTCAATTTGCCCATGTTTCGGGAAATCTTGCACACTGATAATGAAAAGATTTGTAAGTGGTTTACGATCGGTATCTACCGCCGGTTGAATCTTAACTTGATTCAATTTGGCCGGGTCTTTATGCCCCGCAAAAACGCTGTAATCATCATCAATACCTTTAATCCGAATAAGGAAATCAAAGTGATATGACCCAAATGTACGGTATTTTCGCTGAAATTGAACGTTTTTAAGGTATTTCCCATCTGGCTGCCACCAGTATTCTGGCTTCCTTCCGTTTATGGGTTGCACCTTATTCTCGACCTGCCAACTTAATTGCCAAACTGGATTAGAAACAGCCAGAAGATCGATTTGAACCTGATCATTCAGTTGAACTGAGTATTTATCAGATGCAAGAGTTGGTAGCGACTTCCCGGACTGAATTAATTCACTTGGCCGCCCAATAGCTTGGGAACTGATAAGTATCAATAACGAGATTATGAAACCAATTGGATACTTTTGCATAATGCCTCACTTTTTAATCACACATAACTGATATTTTCATTTACACGCTTAAAAAGCATGTTTTTCTCCGTACAACATCAATACCTTACAAAAACTCCCACTTGCTGTCAAAGATTAAATGCGGGCTTAACCGGGGAATTGCTTGGCAAACTCCTGTTCTTGGGTCAAGTAGGGGTACATGGAACTTTACCCTTTTATGCAGGCGAGGGGGGTTAGTCTTGCTACTTTTTTGGCTAGATTCGCGTTGTGAGTTGCGTTTACTACAGCGTCTACGTCTGTTATGAGGCCATCCTTCAAGTACAAAATAACTTTTTTTATTTTTTTCTTACATTTCCACAGACATACCTTCCA
>VRUF01000350.1:0-1551 GCA_019456245.1 Planctomycetota bacterium
TATCATTCTCTGGAAAGGCCTCCATGAAAGAAGCAGTTGGATCAACTTTGGCGAGCGCCTCGTCGTTTATGTCTATTAGCTGTATCTCTCTTTTTGTTCTCCATAGCCAGGCGTCAAGGGCAGCTACAGATTTCTCTATTGGTAAGAACATAAAGTGTTCGTGGTTGTTCGGCAAGATAAGGGCCATATCTACTAGAATACCTTTGGCCTCTGCTCCATATTCCATGTGTAGGGAATGGAGATAACCATCTATCTGGCTATTTGGGCTAAAGGTTTCGATATAAGTTGCATTGAAACCAGTCTTGGCTGTGCCCCAAGTTGTAGATTTGTGTTCAACTGCCCAGACCCGGCCGTTCCATCTTATATCTTTGTCCCTACGTCCTACATAGAAGGTGTTTGGATCATCAGAGGAAAGAGGAACCGCAAAAGGTCTTTCAATAGCCAAAAGCTCAACACTCTCAATGAATGAACGGCGCTTCTCAATGTACTCACCTAGCATAAAGAAGGCTGTGCTTGGAAGGCGTGGCTTAAATCTTTGAATTGTATCCTCGTCGAGATTGTCCGCAGGAGGGAGGTCAAATTTTGACCACCTCGCTGTGAAGGCTTCATAAGAAACCTCACGAAGCTCGTCGTTGGATAGATTAGGGAGTTCTTTTACCCCCTTCCAAACTATATCCATAGAGTCATGCCAACAAGACCCAAAGATATGAAATGTGGCTTTGCCTTCTCCTGTTAGATGCCGCTTGTGGCGGAAATAGTGGTAGCGATTGCACATTCTGTGGTCGGAAACGCGGGTGTTGTCATAGAGTTTTAGGGGCATCTTCTTTTTTCCTTTATAGAACGTAGGGCAAGTCCCCAGGATCGAGGCTTGGGTGAAAGAGCGAGCTTACTATTGCCCTGGCGATGGTTTCATTCTGTTTGTCCCCTTCCGAAGCAACAGCCTGCCATTCAAGATTATGACTCTCTCCAGGTACAGCACCTACATAGATACACCAGCCTTCAGCTCTTCGGCTTAAGACTGCTAAGACACGAGAGCCTAGCTGAGTATATAGCTTAGTTCCAACTTCGAGTTCTTCAATCTTCATCTTCTTTTTCCTCCTTGTCGAGGCGTCGAGCTTGGCGAGGTCTTCTATCTCGTGTTCTTCATACCGTGTTTCATATACTTCCCTAACAATAATGGCATCTCGCCCGTCCATTGCATTGTCGTTGGTAAGAGAAATACTTGATCGTCCTGGACCGTGCATTCCCGCTTTACCTTTACTTTCGTCTGGATCATATACACTGACGAATTCTCGCCTCACGAGCTTGTGTTGTCTGGCCCTCTCCAGCGCCACTGCCAGCTCCACCTCGCGCGCCTCTGCGGCTTCGGCTCGGTCAACTTGCTCGTCAAAGACTTTCAGGATGTCCCGTTGGGTATGCTCTCCGTCGAGAGCACCCCGGACCGACTTCGCTATGTGCTTATAGAGCTTGTGTCTGCTTTCTATTTCTGTGACATGCTCCCGCAGCGCCTCGACGGCGGCGATGAGTTGATCTCTGTCATTACTTACTTCG
>VRUF01000350.1:1562-1896 GCA_019456245.1 Planctomycetota bacterium
CCACATGTAATGCACGGATACTCAAAAGCATCGTCGGTGAGCTGGTCGGTCATAGTCTTATCTCCCTTCTTCCTCTGCGATCAACGAATCTATATCAATTTCACGAAGTATATACTCTCCACTTCGATAAAGAAGGAGATTTAAACAACCATGCTTGCGAGCAAAAACCGCAGCCCCAATTGCATTAACTATAGACATTGAAGTAATCAAGATGTAGTCTTGTGGCTGGCTATCTTTCATGCCATCTACAAAGGCTCGGTAAAGAGAAGATGTTGCAAATCTATTTAAAGTGCCTTCAGTTATATAAACTATCTCTCCAAACTTTTCGGCCGCT
>VRUF01000351.1 GCA_019456245.1 Planctomycetota bacterium
ATCAAACAAAATTCTGTGACACAAAAGCGCAAGCAACTGGCACAAATTTTGTTCGGGTTTATACAACAGGAAAGCTGCATTCGGCGAAAGTGAGTAAGGATAGCTCACGACAAAGCGGCATAGCGACCAGCATGACGAAGTTGTTACGGCAGGATGGTTGCCCGGTTTGTTGCGGTTCCTTTTTGTTGTGCGTTTATGAAATTAACGCGATAGGATAGCTTGCTTGAGGTCTGCAAAGCAGGCCGAGGTGCCTTATAGGTACGTAGTTTGTACCTTTTAGTTTTTCCGACTTACGACTTATGCCACACAATTTTTAGTTGCGGCCTGACCGTCCTAAGTTTATTCGTGGTTACTCAACCCGTTACTTTCCGGATCCATGACCAAAATTGCCACATCCGTCAACCGCGAAAAATCCTCGATCGGCTTCACCGAAATATCCCACAGCAAAGGTTCCCTGTCGTCGGGCTTTACCTCTGAGATGTTCCCTACTATCACTTCAAGTCCCAAAAAGCCCGGCTGCGGTGACGCATAAACAACATCGCCAACTCGGATGTCATATTTCTTTTGTGACCTCAAAGGTATCTTGGCTATTTCACTATTTTTTCCCTGTAGTTGTCCGGGCAGATAATCACGGGAACCCTTGCCCAATATACTGACAGCCAGATGCTGCCGCCGATCGGTCACGAGGCGAACCCTGGCCATTCCTTCCACTACCTCGCTTATTGTACCGATCACTGTGTACGGTTCGCAACTGAGCACATATTGTCCCACCTGCAAGCGATCATCTGCTCCTTTATCGATGACAAGTTCGCTTCGACCGCCGATCAGAGAAGTACGAACAACTTTGCCCATCATGATCTGCCCTTCGATTTCGGGAAGACTTTGATGCAAACCGGAAACTTTAGAGTAATCGCCTCGCAACCTCAAAAGCTGTGCATGGGTTTTCGCATACGCCGTAACAATATCATCGTACTCCTGGCGAGAAACCATATCATCACGGAAACGGACTGATTTGGGAAACAGGTTCAAAACTGGAGAGGTGATCTTAACGAAAAGGTAATTGATTCTGGTCGTGTATCTGGAAGGAACGAGGAATAAAAACAGCGCCAACGAAAACAATCCGACAAACACGACGCCAACCGGAAATCTTAAACGCCTGCGTGCCATCTATACTACAATGCTCCAAGTTAAAATTTCTCGTTTATCCGTGGCCAAGTGCCTTTACAAGAAAAATGACTGTCTTGCTCGCCAACTGCTAATAGCTTACTGCTAATCCCAACCGTAACCGTCCTGGTCAAGTGTTACTTTCCACAATTCGAGGTTTTCCAGATAAACACTGGTACCTCTTGCCACACATGCTAACGGGTCTTCTACCGCTATAACCTTAAGACCAGTCGCATTTGAAATCACTTTGTCCATCCCGCGAAGCAGGGAACCACCACCGCATAAGTGCACGCCATTTTCAATCAGGTCCGCTGCAAGTTCAGGTTCCGCCTTTTCAAGCGTACGCATAACTGTTTCGATAACTGCAGCGATCGGCTCGCGAAGAGCCTCCCGGATTTCCTCGCTTGTGATTACGATCTTACGCGGAAGTCCGCTTATCGTATCGCGACCTGCAACCTCCATCGTCAGCTCTTCATCGAGTTCAGAAGCAGATCCGATTTGAATTTTTACCTGTTCGGAACGCAACTCGCCGATCAGAAGGTTATAAGTTCGTTTCAAGTGACTGATCAGCGCCTCGTCAAAATCGTCACCGCCTATGCGGATTGATTCGCACGTGCTGATATCGCCAAGGCTCATTATTGCAACTTCCGTCGTACCCCCGCCGATGTCCACTATCATCGATGCAGTAGGCTCGGTTATTGGCAAACCAGCACCGATACCCGCAGCCATC
>VRUF01000352.1 GCA_019456245.1 Planctomycetota bacterium
GAGGTGTTTGGGTATGACCCGAGGTGCAATGAACTTGAGATCAAGTATAATTCTGGCGTGGTGGGCCAGAGTAACAATCTCGACGAAGAGCTTAACGTATTGCAGAACCTGATGATCTATTCGCGGTTCTATGGTATCGATAAGGCGGAGGCGAAAAAGCGAATAGCGTATCTGCTCGATTTTCTGGAACTGCCTGAGAAATCCGGTTCTAAGATACGGGAATTGTCCGGCGGCATGAAGAGGCGGCTTGTTATTGCCAGGGCACTTATCAATAATCCGCAGCTTTTGATCCTCGATGAGCCTACGACGGGACTCGACCCGCAGGTAAGGCACTTAATCTGGGATAAACTTACTCAACTGAAAAAACAGGGTACGACGATTTTGATGACGACGCACTATATGGAGGAGGCGTTTCGGTTGAGCGATACTGTGCTGATAATGCATAAGGGCGAAAAGATCATGGAGGGCAGCCCGCAGGCACTGCTGGATCAGAATATCGAGAAGTATGTTCTCGAAGTCGAATCCGATGAATCGATGAGCAAACTTAAAAATAGCGAAGCTCTCCGGCGTGTGCGGATAAATAATACTAATGAGATAACGCGGCTGTTTTCGGATGATGTCGATGACTTGAAAATGCTGGCCGATATTTTAACGCCCGGCCAATATCATCTTAGAGAGGCAAATCTGGAAGATGTATTTCTTAAGGCGACGGGAGGGACGCTTAGTGGTCAACAATAGCGTTTTGACATATCCGCCGCTTTGGCGCAGGCTTTACAGCGTGTGGTATCGGCATATGCGCGTTTATACGAAGAACCTGATGAGTAACGCTTTGCCGCCGTTTCTGGAACCGCTTATTTTTCTTGCCGGTGTCGGACTCGGCCTTAGTACGTATATTACCGAGAGCATCGAAGGGCTCAGGTATATCGAGTTTCTCGGGATGGGGCTTTTGGTTACGACGGCGATGTTTACGAGTGCGTTTGAGTGCAGTTTTGGGACGTTTATCCGGCTTGAGTTTCATAAGGTCTATGACGGAATGCTGGCGGCGCCGGTCACAGCGGAAAATCTTATCGTCGGCGAGATGTTATGGGCGGCGAGCAAGGGTTTTTTCTTTTCGCTGGCTGTTTTGTGTATGCTGTCTTTGTTTGATATCGTTCCATTGGCAGCGGGACTTTTAGCGCCGTTTGTCGGGTTTTTGACCGCGTTAATGTTCGCGGCGCTTTCGCTTTTGGTGACCTCTTTCGTTAAGACGATCAATCACTTCAATTTTTATTTTACGGGTTTTATCTCGCCGATGTTTTTCTTTTCGGGCGTTGTGTTTCCGATAAGCAAACTGCCTGCACCGATACAACCGCTGGCGGAGATTATTCCGCTTACGCATTCGGTAAGGCTTGTACGGGCTGTATGTATGAGTCGTTACGAAGCCTCCCTTTTGCTTGATCTGCTTTACATTGTTGTATTTATTGCCGTTGTCGGTTTCCTTGCGGTTAAACGTCTTAAGAAACGGCTTGTTTATTGATAAGTAAAAAATTATTTAGGAATCAATTGTAATGTCAAAAATTTTGTTTGCTGTTAAAAGGCGGATCGGTTTCGTTCGATTCTGTGTATTATCCTTATCCCTGGTCGCCGTTTCCGGTTGCGGGAGTTCTTATCGGCCGCCTTCGATCGTTTCGGGTTCGCGGAAGGTTTGGGTTAGGCCTAAGGCTGTGACTGCGACTGTGACTGCAACGCATACAGGTGTCATCGGCAGATCGGTAGAAGGAAGGGATATCGCCTGCGGGGTTTACGGCGATGGACATGATGTTGTGCTGATAATAGCGACAATTCACGGTGATGAAAATGCGGGGACGCCCATCGTTGTCAGGCTCAAGAGAGAGTTGGAGCAAA
>VRUF01000077.1 GCA_019456245.1 Planctomycetota bacterium
GGATAAGTTCCTCTCGATCATGAGAAAGCACATCAAAAACTTCGGCCTCATAATCATCGGCAATACCATCCCAATGCAAACGAGTCATAATATCGCTCCATAAAAATAATAATAGTTTGCCGATGAATCGGCAATCCGTTTCATTTAACCCCTTGTTCTCGCATCAAGGGGTCGCGAACAGAAAAAGCAAAACGCCAAAAGTACCCTTCACCAAAACACGCCAACCCTGTCATCCTGAGCGAAGGGCCAAAGGCCCGAAGTCGAAGGACCTCGTGCTCCACGACACGAAAAACCTCAACGCAACAGAACTAAATAGAAAATAATCAATCATCAAAGCTCATCAATCCACCCCTGAACCTTCGCTGCCATATGCTCTGCCCCCATCTTCACGAAAATGTCCCGCGACTTCTCCCAATACTGACGTGCCTTATCAACCTCACCTCGCCTTTCGTAAACAACCCCCAGATTGGCGCAACCATTTGCCATCCCTTCTAATCGCCCGAGCTTTTCGTTTATCTCCAGCGATCTTTTAATCATCTCTTCCGCCTTATCCAGTTCACCTCGCCTTAGGTAAACATTCCCCAGATTAGCGTACTGATTTGCCATCCCTTCTAATCGCCCGAGTTTTTTGTTGATCGCCAGCGATTTTTTATACATCTCTTCCGCCTTATCCAGTTCACCTCGCGTTTTGTAAACAATCCCCAGATTACCGTAATCATTTGCCATCCCTTCTAATCGCCCGCGCTTTTCATTTATCTCCAGCGATTTTCCATACATCTCTTCCGCCTTATCCAGATCACCTCGCGCTTTATAAACATTCCCCAGATTGCCGTACTGATTTGCCATCCCTTCTAATCGCCCGAGCTTTTCCTCGATCTCCAGCGATTTTTTATGCATCTCTTCCGCCTTATCCAGTTCACCTCGCGTTTTGTAAATAACCCCCAGATTACCGTACTGAATTGCCATCCCTTCTAATTGCCCGAGCTTTTCGTCGATCTCCAGCGATTTTTTATGCATCTCTTCCGCCTTATCCAGTTCACCTCGCGTTTGATAAACAACCCCCAGATTGCTGTACTGACTTGCCATCCCTTCTAATCGGCCAAGCTTTTCGTTTATCTCCAGCGATTTTTCATACATCTCTTCCGCCTTATCCAGATCACTTCGCGTTTGGTAAACAATCCCCAGATTACCGTAATCATTTGCCATCCCTTCTAATCGCCCGCGATTTTCATTTATCTCCAGCGATTTTTTATGCATCTCTTCCGCCTTACCCAGATCACCTCGCATTTGGTAAACAATCCCCAAATTACCGTAGAGCATGGCTTCTCTTGATGAGCCCGACTCGATCATCTCCAGCCCTCGCTCACTCAATCCGATTATGGTATCAAACAAACCAAGGTTCAAAAGATGCTTCGTACACTCATTTATAAACGCATATACAAATGCCTCCTGCCCCTCCGCCGCCAACACATGCTCTGGCAATCTCATCGCAGCCAGTTCATCCGGCCGTACCTGCTCCTCCTCTGCTTTTTTCAACTTCCCCCTGTAAAACGCTACTGCTCGTTCGTGATACTTTTTCTTTTCCTCTTCACCCATCTGACCCAGAATATGATCAGCAAATATCGCATGATATATCCGCCAACCCTCACCATCTTCACGCAAAAGCCCGCGAAGATATTTATTATTTTGCAGCCGCTTTCGCGTCGTACTGTTTAGCCCGCTGCATTTTTCTACAACATCATCAGGTACACCTACTTCCAAAACCGCATAAGCCTGCATCAGCTCCACCGCACCATCGCCATTGTCGCAAACCTTGTCCCATAGTTTCTCTGCAAACATTACCGGCTCCGGCCTTTCCGGCAGCTCTTCCAATTTTACCCCCACCTCTAACAATTTCAATGCCCCGCCAAGCGCATACGGATACCCTTCATACCGCCTCAGCACCGGCTCCAGCTTCCCTGCCGATTGTCCTATAATACTACTGCTTAAACCGATCAACTCATCAACAGCTTCTGTATCAAGCACACCAAGCCGCTTTCCGTTTTCCGGAATACATACAACATTGCCGAGTTCGTCAAAAACTTCACTATCAACCAGCACATCTTCCGGCCTTTGAGCAAAAACAAATTTTATCTTCTCCGGCAAACCCTTCACCACAATCGCCCAGGCCTGATCACTGTCCTTCAGCATATATTTTTCAGGATCGACAATAAAAACCGCACGCCCATTTTCCGGCATCTTCTCAGAAATAAAATTCAGCTTCTCCAAAAATTGCTCACGTGTATTACGTTGCGGATCACGTCGCAAGCTCTTCATCAAATCACCGATTTTAATTATATTCAAAAGGCTCCGCCATTGTTCCCGCCCTCGCTCCGTCCCGCTAAAAGCCCCTTCCGTAACCTGTGCCGCCTCAAACGCATTATCCATCATCAGTGACATTGTGCTATCGACACCATCTGTTGGCGTAACTTCATACCGCACCCATCCGCATTTTAGATCGGGATGTTTTTCAGCGATCGCCCCCATTTTATTGATCAGCCAAGTCTTCCCCATCCCAGCCGGCCCAACAACAACAACGGCCTCCCCATCAGGCCTCTCAAGCACCTGCTTAAACTGATCAAGTTCTTCATGCCTGCCAACAAAGATATTTGAACTACCCATTCGTGCTCCCCTGCTCAAAATTTATCGAAAGATACCTAACCCAAATTATCCCCACAACCCCAACAAAGTCAAACAAAATAATAATAACCAATAAACAATAGCCAATAGAAAATAGAACATTAAAACGCCACCCCTTTTTCTTTTGCTTTTCTAACTACACTTAAAACCCTGTTTTGTCCTGTGATCCTGACCTGGCCTGCCGGGCCATAGCCTCTGGCGACGGCCGGTCGCGGCGTAGTTTTAACGACCTGTCCCGCCGTAGCCTTGGCGAAGGTCGGAAGACGGAACCCCGATCACGACAAAAAAACCCTACGATTCTTCTGCAAAAAAACACATCGTTTCACTGCAAAAAAATTCAGTTTTGCGAAAGAATGCAAAAAAATGCGCGCTTTTGCGCCATTTTTGAAACTCCCTCAAAACCATGCAAAAATCGGCCCTTTTCCTGCAAAACACCCCCAAACACCCACACTTTTCAGCAATTTTATGCAGAATCATGCAAAACCACAACAGCACCCAACAACCGCTTTTCAGTAGTAAAATGGAACATGGAACACAGAACATAGAACATTACATCGCGCTATGTCTCCGAGAGACATTTTAGCTATACATATACTATAGGCACTATGTATTCATTGCTATCCAACAAATCCGCACCAATAGAAGCTTGTCCTGAGCAACGCCGAACGGATAGAAAATCGAATTGTTTCACGTGAAACAATTCGTCCCTCCTGCCAATGAATCACCCTCGGCCAGCGGCCGAAACCACCATTGATCATTAGCCCCCCACGTTGAGCGACCTGTCCTCCGTAGCCTCGGCGAAGGATGGAAGCGAAATCCCCCATTAAACATTAAACATTAATCATTTACATCCCCCCTGCCCCCCTACCAAATCCAATAGAACATCGAACATAGAAAATTAAACCGCCCCCCCTACCCCGCCGCAGGCGGATTAATAAGCTGCCGCCTGCGGCGGCCTCCACCAATAGAACATCGAAAATAGAACATAGAACATTAAATGTTCCACGTGAAACATTTTCAAGTTTTCTCTGGCAATACACAAAACCCCCGCTATACTACTGAAAACTCATATAATATTTACAGGGAAGTGAAAAATGCCAAAAAAACCAAAGCGACCACACCTCGGCAAAGGACTGGAAGCCCTCCTGGGCCCAATGACGGCCATGCCCAAAACAAGCGAGCAAACAGCCGTCCCGCTAAATGCACCTAACGCAAGACCAGGCAACGACCCGGGCCAGCTAGTAGAAATGATCCCTGTCCGCTCGATCCAGCCGAATCCATACCAGCCAAGAACAACATGGAACGCCGAAGACCTCGCAGATCTCGCAGAATCGATAAGAATAAACGGCGTAATTCAGCCGATCATAGTCCGCCAGGTAGGCCTCCACTACCAGGTCATCGCCGGCGAAAGAAGGCTCAGAGCCTCAAAACAGGCAGATAAAGAAAAAATACCCGCACTAATAAGAAAAGCCAACGACAAAGAGATGCTCGAACTGGCCCTTGTAGAAAACATACACAGGGCAAATCTAAATCCCATCGAAAGGGCGTTAGCATATCAGAATTTCATAAGCACCTTCTCACTAACCCAGTCAGACGCAGCAAAAAGGCTCGGCGAAAACCGCTCCGTAGTCGCTAACCACTTGCGGTTACTGGACTTACCAAAAGAAGTAAAAACCATGCTCATCGAATCACAGCTCTCAATGGGGCACGCAAGGGCGATCCTCTCCCTCCCAACAGACGATCTAAGACGAAAGCTCGCAAACAGAGCACTGGCAGGGCGGTTAAGTGTCAGAAGCGTAGAACGACTGGTAAAACTCCAGCTAAACCCCAAGCCGGAAAAAACAAAACAAAAAGAAAAGTCACCACATATCGTAGATCTGGAATATCGCCTCCAGCAAGCTCTTTCCACCAAGGTCCGCATCGATACAAACCGCACAGGCCAGCGAGGCAGGATCGTAATAGACTTCTACTCTCTCGACGAATTCGACAAATTAACAGAACAGATGGGCCTCAAAAAATCAGAGGAATACTAACAAGCCGCAAATCCAAAAACACCAAAAGCCCGTTATCAGTACTGATAAGGGGCTTTTTTTAATTAATTTAACGAAATTGACTACGCAGTAATCAGGCTCTTTTCTCTTTACCATTTTCCCTTCACACTTTACAATTTTCCCCCTGCTCCGCATACACTCCAAGCGTCTCTGCAATCCTGCCAAGCTTATCTCTCCCTTCAGTGCACGCCTCCAAACCCACAAACTCAACGCCAAGATGCTGCAAACCACCATCATCGCCGCGGGAAATATACTTAATCTGACCCTCAACCATTAGAGGTTTCTCATGAGGCAGGGGGGTAAACTGCAATCCAACCAGTTGCCCGTCCCGGTAATCCACACTAAAGCGATCCTCAACAGACAGAAGTAGGCCTCCAGCCGAAAGATCGATCAATGAACCTTGCCAGTAGTTTTCAACAGGAACACCGCCTTGACCATCGGTGTACCCGCGATGCCAAAACAGAACTTCAACATGCAGCGAGTCAGGAACAGCAACACGCTCATAAACTCGACGAGGCATACGCTCACAAGAAACAGGAAAACTGACGATCAACCGCCCGCCTTGCCCGTCATTGACCCCAGACTCATACCCAATCACCGATGTCTCGAACATATACTTGCTCAGCTCATAATGAAATGTTATACCGGCAGGCTGGTCTATATCAATCGCCATTTCTTCGCCATCCAGCCCGGAAACAAGCTCAAGTTGCAGTGAAAGGCGGTTTATTTCGCAAATACGCACGTTTCCAACGTGCCAGTGTCCTTTTGCGAGATAGCTCATTGTGCACTCTAGCCCACCGGAACGCAACACTGCCAAAACATCCGAAATTTCCTGTTGATTTAGTACTTCTGCATTTCCCATAACACACCACACTAAAAACCTAAGGGTAGTTCTATGCTGATTACGACTGAAATTGCCCGTTCCTTTACGGGTTAGTAGCCTTTAAGTAAAGCTTACAAAACATTTTCCATGCGGGCAAGTCGAGGATAAATTTTAACACCGCACTTCGAAAGACAACTCTACATCGGCATTAAGATCCTTTATCAATGAATAACAGCCCTAAAACCCAAAAAATCAATCACGTAACAAGCTCCCAAAAGATTATTAACGGAATCTCCATCCAAATCGTTGCAAAATCCCTCTGACAACCCTATCATATCGGAATGCAGCCTATATATAACAATAAACAACGCTCAGCCCTGGAACTTGCTCTCCTGGTGATCTTCGCAATAAGCCTTCTTGTTGCCGCCATAGTTTCAGTAATCCGTAACAAAATCCCAATGTCACCGCCGATAAAGCTCGATTTTGCCGCAATAACCGCTTCGGTCCCGCAAGGTCGCCAATGGATCTCGCTCAACGAATGGCGATACAGCAAAGCACGAAACAATTTCGTGCTCGCAAGCAAAATCGTACAAAACAAATTAGTGATCGCATTCGCCGAATTAACATACATTCTGGCACCAGACATAACGGACCCCGTCAAGTTTCTCGAAAACAACATAAGCAAAAGACCCACCTTAAAAATAGCCGACAAAGGCGTTACCACACGCGATGGCATTGAGGTATACTGGTGCTACGCCACCGCCGAAACCATTCCCGGAGGATACTACTTCACCGCCGCCAAACTCCCCGCAGGCAGAATGCTCCAGATAAACATATTCGCTTACAGGGACGAAGCTCTCGCAAAAAAAATGTTCGATGCCGTAATGAAAGGCTTATCCTTCGAAAAAAACCAGCCGCTCGAAGACGGACTAAACTTCGTTAACAACCTGAAACAAAAAAAATTACCAACAATCATCCTAGATGAAACCGGCCCCTCCATGGCAAAGGTATACCTTGTAAACAAAACAGTACCGATTGATCGCGAGGTACCAAAGAAAAACATTTTCGACAGCTTCTTTGTCGAACGTTTCAGCTTCAGCAACGACCCTTCAAAACCGCCGTTGCATTGCAAAAGCTTTTTCATGAGAAACGCCCCCGACAACATAACCTCCTACACATTGTTTCAATCCGACCTCTCATTCGACACTTTCACATGGAGTGCAAAACACACCACTTTGCAGGGAAGCCCCATAGCCGAAACTCTGATCGAACTTGACCGCAGCGGGTTATTGTCATCTACAAACATCCACGCCGAACCCACTACAGCCACCATAAGACCGGGCCCGCTCGCCGTCCCCGAAATTCTGGCGGATATGATAGCAACCCAGTTACTTAACTACCAGGCCGAAACAATATACATCGATCTCATCTTCGCAAACGGCCAGATGGCACCCGCGCAGTTTTCAACGGTCAAACCAGAAAATCTTAACGCAAACACAAAAGACATCGCATCCGCCGTAAAAATACAATTCCTGGGCTTCCCCGACAACTCACTGACAATATACTTCGACAAAAACAATAAGATCATAACTAAAATTGAAAACATCGGCGGTATGGTCGTTGGCCACAGAAGCAACGCGAAAAACCTGATCAACGCATTTCCCGAATGGACGGAACAGATAAAAGAATTTCTAAAGTAATACAACGCGAAAAGGAGTGAACGTGGAACAGAAAATTTACGACTGCATAATAATCGGAGCCGGCCCCGCCGGACTCGGAGCCGCTCTATACACCTCACGAGACAGACTAAGCACTATAATGCTCGAAAAATTCTATCCCGGAGGCCAGATCACTACAACAGATCGAATAGAAAACTATCCGGCCTTTAAAAACATAACTGGCCCCGACCTGATACAGAATATGCTCGAACAGGTAACAGAATTCGGAGCCGAGCTAAAAACAAGCGCAGAAGTTACAGCCCTGAAAAAACTCTCCGATTCGAATATAGAAATAACCACTGCCAAAGAAACTTTCATTGCAAGAACCGTAATACTCGCACCAGGAAGCTCATACAGAAAACTGGGCGTACCAGGCGAAGAAAAATTCAGAAACGCAGGCGCAGGAGTAAGCTACTGCGGAACATGCGACGCACCATTCTTCAAAGACAGAAAAGTAGTAGCGGTAGGGGGGGGCAACACCGCACTCGAAGACGCGATACATTTAGCAAAATTCGCATCGGAAGTAATACTTGTCCATCGCCGACAGGAATTTAGAGCAACAAAGATCCTCGTAGAAGAACTGATGAATATTGTAAACAGCCCCGAAGGAAACATAAAACTGAAGCTCGATTCCGTAGTAACCGCAATAGAAGGCGAGGGTAAGGTCCAGTCAGCAATAATAAAGAACGTAAAGACTGACCAGGAAGAATCAATAGAATGTGACGGGGTATTTATCTTCATAGGAATGGTCCCCAACACAAAGTTTCTAAAGGGGTTTGTAGATTTAACGGACGCAGGCTTCATAAAATGCGACACAACATTTTTGCGGACGGCCGTCCCGGGAGTATTCGTAGCCGGCGACTGCAGAGTAGAGGCCCCAATGCAACTGGTAACCGCGGTAGCAGATGGAGTAACAGCAGCAATGATGATCAAAAATTATTTCAGAGATCCAAACTGGTGGAACACACCGCCGCAAAACGTAATAACGCCCGAAGAATGGTAGGGCGTCCAAAAGATTTATCATTTTCGCGCTGGCGGGAAATTCGAATGAGGTTTTTATGAGTCGTGCTGATTCTGTTTCATTTTTTGCTAATCCTTCCGGGGATTTTCCGCAGGTTGATCCCACCGCTTATGTTGATCCTGCTGCCAGGGTTATTGGCCACGTTATTATTGGAGCGAATGTTTACGTTGGACCGTATGCCGTTATTCGAGCCGATGAGATTGGCGATGACGGCCAGGTTCAGCCGGTCATCATTGGCGATGAGAGCAATGTCCAGGATGGGGTTGTTATCCATGCGCTGGGCGGGACGGAGGTTAGGGTCGGCAAACGTACGTCGCTTGCGCACGGTTGTGTTGTGCATGGCCCGGCTGTCATCGGAGATGGCTGTTTTGTAGGGTTTAATGCGGTAGTCTATAATTGCGTCTTAGCCGCTGGCAGTTTTGTCGGGACATCGGCAGTGGTCCAGGAGGTCCGGCTGTCAGACAATGCGCTCGTTCCCCACGCTGGTGCTGTATTGTCAAAGGAAGATGCAGCAATGTATGTAAAAACTACCGGCGAAAAAGAAATACAGTTTATGGAAAAAATCATAAACACAAATCTGCTGCTAACAAAGGGCTATCGCCAATAACCACAAAACAGAACAAACAAAAGCCCGAATCGCACTCGCCGGGCACCGTTATTTCTTTTAGAAAAAAACCAGTAGGAAATATTTATGTCAGATACGATTACCGGAATACTTAAACGTGTTGGCAGGCAGCAATTTGTGGTCAGGACAGGTGATCATTCTTATCGCAAGGATCAAATTGAGATAATGGTATTGCCAGAATTAGCCAAGCAATATGCCCTTACTGAAGGGGCAGCTGTTACAGGTCAGGTTAAACGAAACAAAGGCAAGGCTCGGCTGGTATCTATAGAAACGCTTGGCGGGATGGAGCCAAAGGCTTTTGGCAAAAGGCCACGATTTTCGGATATGGTAGCGATCGATCCACATCAGCGGTTTGAGCTTGGACTTTGCGGTAATAAGACTATGCGGATAATAGATTTGATAGCACCGATAGGTAAGGGAACACGCCAGCTGATAATCTCGCCGCCTAAGGCTGGTAAGACGGTCCTTTTGGAACAGATGATAACCGGTATACATGAATGCTCGCCCTCCAGTCGCATTATCGTGCTGTTGATAGATGAGCGTCCCGAAGAAGTGACGCAGTTTCGCAGGGCAGCAAAGTATGCCGAAGTTATAGCCAGCACGAGCGACCAAAGCATTGACGAACATGTTGCCCTTGCCGAGTTGGTGCTTTCTCATGTGCAGACGGAACTGGAATGCGGGCGTGAGGTTGTGGTGATGATCGATAGCCTTACAAGGGTTTCAAGGGCATTTAACAGCAGGGGCAATCGCCGCGGTTCTCGGCGGGGGACTACTATGAGCGGCGGATTGGAATCTGGTGCAATGGAGATACCTCGAAGGCTATTTGGGCTTGCACGTACTATAGAGAACGGAGGGTCGGTAACTATCATCGCCACATGCCTGGTCGATACCGGCTCGCGAATGGACCAGATGATATTCGAAGAGTTCAAGGGTACTGGTAACAGCGAAATTGTGCTTGATAGATCCCTGGCCGAGGCGAGGATATTTCCGGCCATCGATATTCCTGCAAGCGGGACACGAAAGGAAGCCAATCTCTACAGCCCTGATCATAACCGCGGCCTTGCTATACTTAGGCGTGTGTTGTCAAGCTACGGCACTGGCGATGCGATAGAGAGTTTGTTTAAGCTGCTAAATAAGTATTCCGACAACACCGAGTTTCTAGATAGTTTGTGCTCGGGGAAAAGCTGATAAAAAAGTTTCGCCAAAGAGCCTGCTCTACTCTATTTCTGACTTGGCAATACTGATCACCTCGAATCGAAACTCTCCGCTAGGTATTGTTACAGATCCCTTTTCTCCTACCGACAGCATATAAATAGCATCTCCTACCGGTGAGTAAATTGAAATACTGTCATTATCGATATCCGCATCATTGGGGCCCAGCAATTGATAGGTCACTTTCTCCTGCTTATCCAGATCCTGCAAAGTTACAACGGTGCCAAACACAGCCTGATCAGTTTTAACAGTCCTGCAATCAATTACCTCTGACCGGTTTATATTGCCCCTCATTTCACCGAGACTGCCATCGATAAACCCAAGCCTCTGGCGACCGTAAATATACTCGCCGTTTTCCTTAAGATCGCCCTGTTCACGAGCTACGCCAACCCGTTTACTGACTACAACCCGTTCTTTTTCAAGCTCTTTGTATTCCTCTTTAAGTTTTTCATAACCGGTTTTAGAGATCTGGATAAGGTCACGCATTTTGTATATCTCCGTTAATTAAGAATAAACGATACCATAAAAGCAAATCACGACGACAAACGCAAATAAAAAAGCTGAAACGCCCATAAATGTACTAAAGGTGAAATCTGTTTCAATAGAACATCGAACATAGAAAATAGTCAATTAATTCTTGCGCAGCATAAATTCTGGCTTCAGTTTTGGGTAAACCTGCCTTCGATGTGTTAGTCCTGAATTTTTTGTTTGGCGATATGAGCTTCTAATTCTTCCAGATCGGCCATTCCAATAAAGTACCAGCAACCCATCCCTCCCTACGCAGAAACTCCCCCTCGATCCTTCGGCAATGTGATATATATCTTCGTGCCTTTCCCCGGTTTC
>VRUF01000078.1 GCA_019456245.1 Planctomycetota bacterium
TGGGCGAATCCCTCACCGTACATAAACTCGCAACCGGACGCAAGCGAAGAGAACAAGTTGCCGACATCCTCGAAAAAGTCGGCCTCTCCAATCATCACGCAAGCCGATACCCCCACGAATTTTCAGGCGGACAGCGCCAGCGAATCGGCATCGCAAGAGCACTGGCTTTAAATCCCCAATTCATCGTCTGCGACGAACCCGTAAGCGCACTGGACGTCTCCATACAATCCCAGATAATTAATCTCCTGCGGGATCTCCAGCGTCAAATGCAGCTTACATATCTTTTCATCGCACACGACCTCGCCGTCGTTGAACACATCAGCGAATATACCTCGAGCGACGAGCTTTTCGCCAACCATCTCCATCCATACACCCAGGCCCTGATGAGCGCGATCCCAAAACCGGACCCACATCGAAAAAGCCGGCGTATCTCCCTGAAAGGCGAGGTGCCGTCACCATCGAATCCACCTTCAGGATGCCCATTCCATCCAAGATGTCCCATCGCCGAAAAAAGATGCTCACTCGAAATTCAGCAGCTATTGCAAAAAGGTACAGGTCCGGAACATATCGCAGCCTGCTGGAAGGCATAAATATGACCAATATGACAAAAAAAACTTGAAAAACATCCGCTTTTTTGGTATAATATTAGAGTACTTTTATTTTTAAATTTGAAGAAGTCGCTTTTATGAACCAAGGGGAGATAATCAAAATTGTCGAAGAGGACAACATCGCCGTAGTCTCCTTTCTTGTACCCACCGTAAGCGGAACCAACGATATAGATCAAACCGCAAACCAGCTCCGCCAATACCTCAAAGATAGCAAACCAAAAGCGGTAATAGTAGATTTTGCCGGCGTAAAATTCTTTTCCTCACAGGTCCTCGGACTCCTCGTCGATATATGGAAACGCCTTAGCAATTACTCAGCTCACTTATATATCTGTGGAATAAATCCCCAGCTAAGTCGAGTTTTTAAAATAACAAATCTCGACAAAATATTTGATTTCTACGAAGACAAAGCCGCCGCCATGAAAAAACTGGCAGACGTTTAATAACTGATTTAATGAAAGGCCGTGCAAATGCATATCGAGACACAGTTTTCAATTTTCATGGTAAACAAACCCGGCGTTCTGGCTAATCTCCTGGAGGAGTTAGCCAAGGCAAAAATAAACATCCTCGCTCTTACCGTGATGGATTCTGTCGAGCATGGAGTCCTTAGAGTTGTAGGGAAATCACATGAACAGGTACGAAAGCTCCTGCAAAAATTAAACGTAACTTTCAACGAGACAGATGTGCTCTGTGTAAATCTCCCTAACAAAGCCGGTGCCTTCGCCGACGTCGCACAGAAACTGGCAAGGTCTCACATAAACGTATCATATGCATACTGCACAGCCGGTGCACGCGGCGGAAGAACAACAGGAATACTAAAAGTTGCGGATGTAAAAAAGGCAATGAAAATACTAAAGAGTCCCGCAAAAAAAACCACAAAAAAAACAATAAAAAGAGCCCCCGCAAAGAGAAAATAACGCCCTGGCAGTTTGGGCTGCAACACTACAACACTCTTGACCGCCATGAAAAGCGTACAACGCCTTTTTATGGCCATTTGGCCCGAAATCCGCTAAAATCTCAGAAATATTTCTTTTATTTATATTAAAATGGCTGCAGGGACGTGATTATTATAGAAACGATCGTTTTGGCTAGTCAAACTGGATGCATATGCTTGAAGATGAACTGTTGAAACTCAGGTTTAAACGCGGAGACACCGATGCGCTTGCCGCTATTTACGACAAGTACGCCGATTATCTGCTGACGCTGGCTGCTGCTCTTTTAAATGACTCTACGCTTGCAGAGGATGTATTTCACGATGTCTTTATAAGTTTTGCCAGGTCTGTTACACGTTTTCGCCTGCGAGGGAGCCTAAAGGCCTATCTCGCCAAAAGCGTTATTAACAGGTCGCGCGACCATATACGGAAAAGACAACGCAATACTCCGGCGCCTTTGGATGAGTCACAATTGCCGCCATCTTCTACAACTGCACCGGATAGCGGGATGATCTTTGCCGAGCAATCGGCACGGGCAATCGATGCTCTCTCGCAGATTCCTGACGAGCAACGCGAAGTTGTTGTGTTAAAGGTTACCGCTGGCTTGAAGTTTCGACAGATCGCTGCGTTACAGGAGATTACGGTAGCTACAGCACAGGCACGGTACCGATATGGAATCGACAAACTGCGGTCAATAT
Organism: Planctomycetota bacterium; assembly: GCA_019456245.1. Taxonomy (GTDB): domain Bacteria; phylum Planctomycetota; class Phycisphaerae; order Sedimentisphaerales; family Anaerohalosphaeraceae; genus VRUF01. Next base: position 2,236 of record VRUF01000078.1, read on the forward strand.
TGAATAGCGAGGCAGAATAATGACTAAAGCAGAGAATATAAAAAAGAAGATCGAACAAATAAATGTAAAATCCACGCCCCAAATGCGAAACCGGATACTACCGCAAGCATCGCAGGCGATGGAACAAACATTAAACGCTCAGGCAGAGATGCCGAGCGTATGGAGAATAATCATGAAAAGTAGAATGACAAAATTAGCTGTTGCTGCGGCGGTGATAATAATCGCGGTATTGGCAGGAATAAATCCGTTTGGCGGTTCGATAGATGTCGCGAGCGTAGCGTGGGGACAGGAGATTATAGCAGCGATTGAGACAATTAAAGGTGTTTCCTGCCGCGAACAAATTTTTACTGTTACCAAAAACGGCTCTAAACATTTATCCAGCACATGGAATATACTCTATTTCTCTAAGGACAGTTATCGCAGAGATATTTACGATGGAGATAAATTACGTGAGATCCAATGGTATGTCCCAGAAGGTGAAACCATGCTGCAACATAGCATTCGTTTTGATATAAAATCATATTTTGTTGAACAACATCAAGGAAGCTTTGGTGTTCAAGACCCCATTGATAGAGTGCGTTTTTATGTACAATTCATGGATAGTGCGGAACATCTGGTGGGAACGAAGAACATCGAAGGTACTAACTGTGTTGGTTTCGAAATCAAAGCAAGTGAATATGGGAGCAATCCGGAGCATTGGGTTGATAAAATTTGGTTTGATGTTGAGACAAAACTCCCTGTAGTTATTGAACAACATGGCAGGCCAGTTACTGATCGCCCTGAAATGACTTTTACAACAGTAAAGGATGATTTTAACTATGGTGAAGAACTTCCTGGAAACACTTTTGAGCCTTACGTCCCCGATGGTTATATCTTTGGACATCCCGATGAGATTACTTCCAAATAGATATTTGAAAAACCAAAGAGGATATAAAAAATTTCTAGTAGAACTGGCCGGGCTTTCGCTCGGCCTTTTTTTATTGACTCAAATTTCATCTCACAAAATCACACCGTTTGGCGTAATAAAATTCTCAGCCTCCGTCAAAGTTCAAATGGCGGCCGCTTGACCATCTCTTCGTCTTTGAGCTTTATAGCGTCTTCGCCAAACTCTGGTTTAGCTCGGGGCTTATGCACCGGAGCCGCTTTGGGGGTGTCTTGGGCCTGTGTTTTTTTGCGGATGTTGAACTGACCGCACCAGTTACTGTTATAAACTTTCGGCCAGTGGACATCGGTCTTCACCGATCCGATTGATTCGTTTTTAGTAATGAAGGCACAGGCATTCGGCTGTGGAGCATGTCGCCTGCACTCCCCGTACCCCTCATTAGTGCGCTCAAAAAATGCACAATTGGCACAACACATTCCTGCAATTGGAGCAGTCATCGCAAATCTCCTTCCAAATAACATTGACCGGGATTCAGCAAACACACTCTTAGATGCTCAAAAACGCATATCTTTCGCAATTATAGCTTATTTTCGTGGATTGTCAAGTTCTTTTTCGATTGAGATTACGGCTTTACGGCTTATTGTTTTATTCTACCGTTACGCTTTTCGCCAGATTCCTCGGTTTGTCAACGTCATGCCCCCGAAGAACCGCAGCATGATAAGCAAGTATCTGTAGAGGGATAACATTAAGTATCGGCTGAAGTTTTTCATCCGTATCAGGCACCGTGATCAGGTAGTCCGCATACTGTTTGATATTCTCGTCGCCTTCGGTTGCAACGACAATAGTTTTTCCGCCGCGGCTTCTAACCTGCTCGATATTGCCGATGATCTTTTCATACTGAGAGCATCTGGTAGCGATAAACACTGCCGGCATACCATCCGTGATCAGCGCGATAGGACCGTGCTTCATCTCCGCAGCAGGCATACCCTCGGCATGGATATAGCTTATTTCCTTAAGCTTGAGGGCGCCTTCCAACGCAACAGGGTAATTCAGACCTCGCCCTAAAAACAGCCAGTTGTCCCTGTCGATATTCGCCTTGGCGATTTCCTTAATATGGTCCGACTGTTTGAGAATAAGTCCAACCTTATCAGGAAGCTGCACCATCTCACGAAGCAGTTCGCCCGCGTATTCGTTGCTAAGATGCCTTCGCCTGCCAAGCTCGATCGCAAGCATCGTCAGCACCGCAACCTGTGCAGTAAACGCCTTCGTACTCGCAACTCCGATCTCAGGACCTGCGCGCAGATAAACTCCCGCGTCCGTTGTCCGCGCAATTGTCGAACCGACAACGTTAACTGCGCCAATGACAAGAGCACCTCGCTCTTTCGCCTGTTCGATCGCCGCAAGGGTATCGGCCGTCTCACCCGACTGGCTTATCGCGATAACGATTGTACCGTCGTTGATCACCGGGTTGCGATAACGAAACTCGCTGGCATATTCCACTTCCGCCGGAATCCGCGCAAGCTGCTCGAACAAAAACTCGCCAACAAGACCGGCATGCCACGCCGTCCCGCACGCGGTAAGTATGATACGTTTCGTACTCGCTAACTTACGAAGATGATTCTGCAGCCCGCCAAGTACGACGCGATTGCTCTTAAGATCGATCCTGCCCTTCATGCACGTTGCAAGAGCCTCAGGCTGCTCGGCGATTTCCTTCTGCATATAATGTTCGTAACCGGCCAGTTCGATCGCATCGAGCGAAAACTCGATCTCCTTAAGACTCTTGGAAACCGCAATGTTATCGATCGTCTTCGTTTTAAAACCGTCGCGATTTGCAATAACCATTTCGTTGTCGGAAAGGTAAATCGCCTGCGTCATATGTTCCACGATCGCCGAAGCATCGGATGCGATGATAAATTCCTTTTCCCCGACACCAAGGATCAGCGGACTTCCCTTCTTGGCCCCGATAAGAGTATCGGGATAATCGGAGCAGATGATCGCCAGACCGTATGACCCAACAAGCTCGTTTAACGCTTCCTGCACTGCCCATTCAAATTTGTTCCCGCTGGCCGGAACCTTCGTTCCGTTACGGCTGTTACCGTGCGAATAAAAATACCCGATAAGATTTGCAACGACCTCCGTATCGGTTTCGCTTGCAAATTCAACCGACTTACTCTCAAGCCATTTTTTCAGCGTCGCATAGTTCTCGATGATTCCGTTATGAACCAGCGTGATCTTACCCGTATAATCGACATGAGGATGAGCATTGATCGTGTTAGCTGCCCCATGCGTTGCCCATCGCGTATGACCGATACCAAGCGTCGCAGCCGACACATCTACCCCGACTTTTTCCTCAAGCGCAGATATACGACCGACAGATTTCGTGATCGTAACTTCCGCATCGCCAAGCAAAGCGATACCGGAAGAGTCATAACCACGGTATTCAAGCCGTTTCAATCCCTCGATCAGGATCGGCTGAGCATTTTTTTGACCAAGATAAGCAACTATCCCACACATATCATTTTTCCTCTATGGAAGTCTTAAAAAATCGGTTTCAAATCAGATACACCTGTTATCGGCCATTTAAGGCCGGCGTTTTAGGCCGGAAACCAATTATAACGGATTATTACCGCTTAGGCAAAGAACTTGGACAATTTATGAAACAAAATCGCAAAACTAATGATCTCAAGGTTCAAGCCACATCGAGGACAAAACCGCAAAATCGGACATATTAACTGCTCCGATATCAACAACATCGGCTCCATTGCAATAATTATTGCCCGCCCCGCAATCATCTCGTAACCACTGGACGGCTAAGTTTTGCAGTTCGTTTGCATATATAGTGTCTATTATCCAGTCGGCGTAGGGGCTTATTCTTACGGCGTCCATATAATTGTCTAATGGCCCGTTTGGATATTCAGGTAACGGTGCTGGCGGGTTACCATTATCGAGGAACCAACTCTCCCCAGAATAGGCGACGCCTCTGTTTAGGCCGATCACTTCCCAGCCATTTGCAGTTTGTCGGAACCAGCCGCCGCCTGAATCATGTTCACCAATAGCGCATTCGTATTCTGTGGTTAAGGGCTCGTCGAATTGGCTTACGATAAGTTCTGATGTATAGCCTGCGGTGGTTGATGAGGTGCCTGTGACTTTGTTTGTCCCCCATCCGCCAATCCCGTTGGCCGGCGTCGGTAAGCTCGGGTAAAGCCACTCATAGCCGTAAGTATAGTCCTGGCCCATGTAATGAACTTCGAGTTCAGCACCTCTGGAGACACCGTATCCTCCGAGCACTGCGACCTGGTTTACTTCGTTGGGGTCAAAGTTTATTGAGACGTATTCTGTTAGATTTGCGTTGTTTAGTTTTACAAGCCTTAAGTCGGCGGATTGGTGAGTGAAAAAACTGTCAATCGTATAATCTGTTCCGGCAATATTTACCATCACACCCGGTACACTAGTATCGCTATTCGTCTGGTGCCTGGTTGTTATTATGTAATTTGGTGCTATGACGACGCATGATGCATCGTTGTCCCATCTTCCGACAACAGAAACAGGCGGATGGTCAATCCACGTCGCAAGATTCGGCTCATTATCAGGATGAAGAACTATCCCCCATGTAGGACAGACTGCGCATATACCGCAAAGCACAACCGCAAACCGCAACAAAAATTTCGCACCCATATCCATCACCAATCAGCCCATACCATCTCCGCATCACGACCGTACATTATAACACAAAAGCTTCCAAAATGACCGAAAAATCCCCCCTATCCTCCCAATAATGCCTCTGGTGACCGTTTAAAGCCGATTGTTGATATTAACCTTATGCCCCGCCGCCAAACCCGGCTGCGTAAACTATCAGCAAACCCAAAACCACCGCAACAACACCCAAAAGCCTCAAAAACCAATCACCCCGCATCTTCCACCAGTTAAGAAACCTCTTCAGTTTTGCGGGCCCCATCATGAACATTGCAATCCCGGCAGTGCACGTAATAAGACCAAGAGCGATAATGATGGCAGGTTTTGCGCAGCTCGTTGCCGCAACAAGAAACAAAACCCCAAAGGCCGTCTTCAAAGGCGGCAAAACATACACCATCCTGCCCTTAAGAAATATTCCGATTGCCTGCCGGTAAAAACCCGGCTTGATCACGATCACTATCCCCTCAAACACACAAATCAATCCAACAACAAAAACGATAGTTCGCAAAGTAGCTTCCATAATTGCAGTCTCCCAAAATCAAAAATAAAACAGCCTCCGCCATAGGCGGAATCTAATTTCATTTAACCCCCAATCTTTAGATCGGGGGTAAGGGCCGACCTGTCCGCCGTAGCCTTGGCGAAGGAGGAAGGCCCGCATTCAATAGCTAAAAAACCTTCATCCCGTCAACGGTCCTGCACACATGCACAGCATATTTATCAGCATAATCCGGCTGGCGCTTTGGATACTCGCTATCGACCGCCGCCTTTACGGCATCGACGCTATCGGCCCTGACCAGCGCACCGGAAGCACCCTTATCACCGCCGCCAAGCATCCTCTCACCAAGGGTACCGTCGACGCGGCGAACGATATCGCACATCGTCTCAAGCTCATCCCCGGATATTTTATACTCATCCCTAAGCCCAAACCCGTCCTCACGGAAGATCGCCCCGACCGTCTCAATATCCCCAGCCTTCCAGGCGTCCATCATCTCGTAAAATCGTTTCTGCGCCTTATAAATATAAGTCATACGGTCGCACAGATCCGGATGCGATTCCTCAAACTCCGCCAGCACCTTGCCATAAAGCCTTTCGTCCTTAATATCGGCAAGACAAGTAATATCGAACCCTGCCGCTTTCGCCAGCTCAACAAGTTTATCGCACTCAGCCCGCCGTATCTTGTATGTCGATTTCTCCAAACCGCCCCGAACAGTCCCCGTATCGAGTCCGACAATCCGAAAATCCGTCGCCCCTTCCCCAAGCGGCACATAATCGATACTCTGCGCCTTAGGATTATAATGAGTCCCCATCCCCTCCTTCGCAAACAGGATCATTATCTGGTCAAGCTGACCGCAGGGCGAACCGATATAATCGTTTTCTACAGCCTGGGCAAGGTCAACGATCTTAAATTGATCTTCAACTGCGATACCGTTAACATCCAGCATCGAAAGGATCAGGTTAAGGCTCAAAGATGCCGACCTGCTCATCCCGCCGCCGGGAATATTACCATAAAGCACCGCGTCAAATCCTTTATCAAGTTTCATCCCCTCGCGATGCAAAACATAATCGACTCCGTAAGGAAACCGCGCCCACGATTCATGCACGCTCTTTGGCTCCGGAACATTCCCCAAAGTAAACTCGACCACACCGTCATCGGGAAAATTACCGCTGTATATACGAACCCGGTCACTGCCGTTAGGCTTATAAGACATCCAGATAAACCGATCCGTCCCAACCCCGAAAAGTTCTGTCCCGTTATAATCGCCATGCTCAACCCCAAGACAAAACCGCGAAGAGGATCGCCGAACCGCACCGGCAACAACATCAAGCCCCTGTTGACCGGCAAGTTCTCTCAAGTATCCAACAGCCTGCCCATCATCAACAATATCCAAAACAAACTCCTAAAAATTACGGTTTTCAATCCGAAGTGTTTGGGTTCATAGTTAGCTTTGCAAATATACGATAAGGAACCGTGTTTCCGGTGATTTCGTCATAAACGGCATTTTCGAAAGGAAAAACACCTCCCCGCATTTCATTGCCGCAAATTGAAATCTCATGTGAGTTTCTGATTTGAATCGCGGTGTGGCAAGGCTTCCATACCCCGGTAGTCCTGTGACTTATAAAATTTGCAAAAAGAAGGTTTCGAGAATCCTTTATATACATTCCGAGTGTTTCTTCACAGCCACGGTCCTCCTCCAACTGAAGGGCATAGAATGACCAGTTTTCAACATTGTCGATTTTAACTTCCAGCTCCTTGTGATGCTCTACCGAGATCTGGTAAATCTTCCCGGGAGATTTCGTATCACTGATATATAACGGCAAACGGGTCCTTGTGTCGTGGATCCAAATATTCTTAAAGATACCTGCCCCGCCCTCAGTAATCCAAAGAGTGCAGCTTTGCCCTTTCCCAAATGAGTCCGTGTGTCCATGGTCTCCGAAAAAATGCCCATCCTCAATAAAGGAATGCCGTCCTGCCATCCATTTGATGCCGATAATTCCAGGATTGTGTCCCAGGTTAAATCCAATCCCGGAGATTCCGTTGGTTTTGCCTTTTGAAGATACCAGAAGCGGCTTCCTGTTTTCAGGATCGGTAAAACCGGGTGTATCATCCTTAACGATGAGCACCGTCCTCGACGGATGAAGACCGACCAGCATGGTTCGATCGCGCAGTGTTATTGTTCTTGAAATAACATATTTCCCCATGGGTACATAAATGGTGTCGTATTTCAAAATCGCATTCTCAAAAATGGCTGTGCAGTCTGTTTCGCCGTCGCCTTTTGCGCCTAAATCTGCAATATTAACCCAACTTGTTTGCGGGGGCAGTTTGCCCATATCGTCCGGCGTAAATTCTCCAAGGGAATCGATCGGAGACTGTTTTATTTTCGTCGCAAATTCGACTGGGAATTGCTCTGAAGACGGTACTTCAACATGCAAGCCATGGGAGAAACTTTCCACGGCATATATCGGCGCCTCAGCTTCATACGAAAATTTTACTTCATTCTTTGACCACCCCTGTGTGCGACCGCTGAATTTCGAACTGAAAGGGACATTTGATAATTTGACATTATCCAGGTTAACCTGAAGCTCAGGCGAAACGAAATTCCTGAAAACCAGAGCGGATGTTTTAATATTTTTAAACACGGTATCCTTCACATACAATTTTTCTTGCCCGGGGACTAAAATCCCTACAGGAGAATTTGTGAATCTGCCACGAATAACAAGCATTCTTGCTCCATTGGTGATCAAGGAAGCTTGACGCTGGTCTTCGAACTTACAATCCAATAGCATACATTGCCAGTCCGGTGGTGATGATTTCGTATTTATTCCCCACTCTCCTCCGCTAAATGTGCAATTTTCTATCATATTGCCCATGTCTTCGACGCCGCCGCGACCGCTTCCTACATTGAAGTGGATGTTTTGCAGCATACACCCTTGAGCGATGTGGTACCTAACAGCGATCGCAGCCGGATTGCCTTCTCCGATTTTAAAATTTATGTTATTGATACCTGAATAAAACGTGCTCCATGTTCCATCAACAAATTCAGAGGTCCGCCAGGTGCCAGGCTGTGAAACCTCTATATCTCCAGGCCCCTGACAGAAATGAACCATATATTTATTTTCGCCTTCTTGAAAACCCGGAGTGTTATCGCCCAATGTAAAGGTCGGTCTATTGGCCCCATAGCCAATCAACCGGATGCCTGACCACAGACGAATTGTGTTTCCCAATCTGTAAGTACCTTCAGGTATAAACACAATCCCATTACGCGATTGTTTCAGTACATGATCAATTGCAGCCTGAAGCGCGGGAGCATCATCGCCCATGCCATCAGCTGTCACATCAAACTGCTCTTGATTCAAATACACCGCATTTGAATCATTGAACTTTTCCGTATAGATCGAATGAGTATGGTCTTGCCCCGCGGACAAAGATAACAATGGGCTCATTGCGATAAACGCAATAATTGTGCAGGATATGGTTTCTTTAGTATGTTGTTTATTATATTCCACTATATTGCCTTTCCTACCCTTTTGCCTTTCTTTTACTCTATCATTTCTATCATATCGCCAGCCACCTCAACG
>VRUF01000079.1 GCA_019456245.1 Planctomycetota bacterium
CGCCCGGTAATGACCTTTGTATTCACTCGAAGCCGAAACTTCCGCCTGCCCTGCCAGATTGATTACTTCCCCAGCCCCCAACCCCGCCGTAAACAAAAGTACAAAAATAACCGCCGTGATCATAAGTCGATTAAGCATGTTTTACTCCTGCAAAAAAAAATATGCACAAGTCAGATTTACCATTCATTTTTTGTTTTGTTTTTGCAGTTCCTTCATCATTGGACATTCCGTGTTGAGTGTTGGATATTCATCTTTTAACCCTTCTCAAACAAGGTACCGTTCCATCAGTTCATCCCACTTGCCGCTGCCTTTGAGTATACATTCGATCACTTCCCGAACGGCACCTGCCCCACCTGCTTTAATCGTTACATAATCCGCAGCCGCCTTCACTTCATCCACCGCGTTTGCAACCGCAACTCCAAAACCGGCGCGCCGCACAAGCGGAAGATCGAGAAGATCATCACCGACAAACGCAACCTCATCCGCCGAAAGCCCAAACTCGTCCAAAAGCCCCTCAAACGCCGGAAGCTTTTTCTTACAACCCTGCAAAACATGACCGATATTTATTTGCTCGGCCCGAACCGTCGTAGCTCCGGAGGGTCTGCCGCTAATAACCGCACTCATCCCCCCCGCACGATGCCAAAGCTTAATACCATGCCCGTCGACGATACTAAACTGCTTACCCTCGCTGCCGTCGGAGTTGATCATAACGGTCCCATCCGTCAAAACCCCATCCACATCCATAACCAGCATCTTTATCTTACCAAAATCGATCTGCATCTCGTCAGCCATACTAAAGAATCCCTAATCCAAACCACCTGCACATCAAGTCACAACCTTAAGCGCAACTATATCCTGCACATCGACAAGACCGACGGGCCTGTCGTTTTCATCCACCACCGGAAGCTCATCGATCCTGTACTTATGAAAAATCGCCATCGCCTCCGCTGCAAGCGTATCAGGTTTCACCCGCTTACAATCCGGCGTCATTATCTCTTTCAGCTTACAGTCAAACACCTTCGAATTTTTCTCGCCAAACGACCTCCGAAGATCCGCGTCGGTAATAATACCCGCAAGCTTACCGCCATCGTCAACAACCATAACCGCACCGCGACGCTTAAGACCTTTCGTTTTCGCAAACATTTCACGAACGCTGTCATCGCTCGAAACAAGCGGCAGCTCTTCAGGCCGGTTAAACATCATCGACTGCTCGACGGTAATCAACTTCGCACCGATCGCGCCGCCGGGATGAAAACGAGCATAGTCTTCCGCGCCGAAATTCCGAGCCTTCATAACAGTAAACGCCAACGCATCCCCAAGAGCAAGCATACAAGTCGTCGAAACGCTCGGAGCAATCCCCAAAGGACAAGCTTCCTTCAGAGTCCCCATACACAAAACAACATCGCTATGCTTACCAAGCCGCGAATCCTCATAGCCCGTCATTGCGATAAGCTTGATCCCCCTCTGCTTAATAGGATCGATCAGCCGAACGATTTCATCGCTTTCGCCGCTATAGCTAAGCGCAAGCAAAACGTCGTCCTCCTGAACCCGCCCAAGATCACCATGCACTGCTTCGCCCGGATGAACAAAATGGCTCGGAGTACCCGTCGATGCAAGCGTCGAACTTACCTTCGAAGCAATGATACCCGCCTTGCCCATACCCGTCACGATCACCGAACCACCACAGCTATGTGAACAGTTATAGATCAGCTCCGCAGCCTTTGCAAAAGAGACGCTCTGGACAACGCGCACCATGGACTCGATCGCAAGACCTTCGCTTTTTATAACTTCGCTGGCATAATTTATATCAAAATCCATAAAACTTACTTTTCAAAAAAGTGCTAAAGATCGCCATCGCCTAAAATTTCACCACAGATTCTCGCTCGTTATAGCACGTAATAGAATAACCGTCAGCAGTACACCCGGGATCGGCATTGACGATGATCTGCTTATCCGACTCGTCCTCAAGCCGCGAGATAGACGCGCGATTATTATTCTGCAAAAATCCCGCAACCTCAATAGAAATATTAAGCTCGATCTTTTTAATCTCGTCCTTCGCCGCAGCAAGGCTCAAAAGACGCATCATCTCGATTGCCTGAGATTCGAGATTCTTGATAATCCCCGAACCATGACAGTGCGGACACTTCAGAAACGTGCTCGACTGCAGCGACGGTCTCATACGCTGCCGGGTAAGTTCGATAATACCGAAATAACTTATCCGCAGTGCCTTAGAACGCGCACGATCTTTCTTCAGTTCCTCGCGAAAAACTCGTTCAAGTTCTCTTCGGCCCTTAACATCGCGCATATCGATAAAATCACAGATGATAAGTCCGCCAAGGTCGCGAAGTTTCAGTTGCCGAACGATTTCTTTTGCCGCCTCGACATTGATCTTAACCGCTGTCTTTTCCGCGTCAGCCTGCTTACGGTATTTCCCGCTGTTTACATCGATAGCAACCAGAGCTTCCGTCTGTTCGATGATTATCGATCCGCCGCTCTTAAGTTCAACTCGGCTTGCCTGAATCTTGCTGATCTCATCTTCGATACCGTACTTGTAAAAAAGCGGCGTCTTACCATCATAACGCACCACACGTTTCTTAAGTCTCGGCTGAACGATACCAAGAAATTCCCTTATCTTTTTGGTCACCACATCAGAATCGCATATAATCTTGCTGATCTTGCTGGTAAAAATATCCCGTATCGTCCGAATAACAAGGTCCGATTCCTGGTATATCTCGGCGGGTGCTTTTTCAGTATCCATCTTTTTCATAACCGACTTCCAAAGCCGTCCAAGATATGCCACATCGTTCTGAAGATTTCTCTTGGTCGCACCAACCGCTGCCGTCCTGATAATAAAACCCATATCCTCGGGAAGTTTAAGATCCGAGATAACTTTCTTAAGCCTTTTACGTTCGTCTTCCTCTTCGATCTTTTGCGAAACTCCAACCTTATGCATAAAAGGCATCATCACAATATGCTTGCCCGGAATCGATATATACGTCGTAAGCGTAGGCCCCTTTGTATTGATGCCCTCCTTGGTAACCTGAACGATGACCTCCTGGCCGCGCTTCAGACATTTCTGGATCGGAGGTCGCTGCTTAAGTCCCTTTCGCTTGCCGATCTTTTCACTGCTGCCTTCACCCTTCACTATGTACCTGGGGTGCACATCGCTGATATGCAAAAACCCATTTTTCCTCAAACCGAAATCCACGAAAGCTGCCTGGATACTCGGTTCGATATTTGATATTTTGCCTTTATAGATATTCCCAACATGGCTGGCAAGAGAAGCTCTTTCAATATAAAGCTCTTCCATCTTGCCGTCACTGATAACTGCAATCCGGGATTCATCCCCTTCGGCAACGTTGATTAACATTTCTTCTGACATTTTATTTTTGCTCCAAATTATAATTTTCCATCGGCCTTAGCCAACAGAAATTCACCGCCCAAAGGGCGTATTCATTTAAAATAGTATCGGCCAACCTGTCTCGCCATAGCTGGTTTCTTCGTAGCCTACGGCGAAGTAGAATAGCGACGGCGGAAGGCCGAATCATTAATTTTACATTTTGCATTTTAATTTTCACATTCTTGACCCGGGATCGGATCCCATTTTACATCCTTACGAACGATCCCACCTGAAAGCATCTCGGCATCGAGTGCAAGCAGTTCCAAAAGTTCGCCCGGCCTTATCGATCCCTTCGCCGTAACGGAGCACCTCACTCGAAGTGTTTTTTCATCGAGTTCGACCGATTCGATAAAAGCACCCACATTGACCGTCCGCGCCCGCTTACGTTTGGACCCTTTACGCTCGACCATAATCGCAATGCCGGTTCGCAAATTTTCGCAAAGACTTTCCCGTGCCTTCTGAAAACGCCCCTCACATACGGATTCTCCAAGCCCGAATTCATACAATACCGATTGCGATTTGAACGAAGTTTTACCCGGACAAAGAAAAACATCGTTGATCTGACAACCCTCGGGCACCTGACAGGCTATCGAATCTTTAAGTATCTCACTTCCCTCGCCGGACAATACAGACGCTGTCAGAATATCCTTCTCGGTTGCAATCCCAACAGTACGCGGAAGAGGCAGAGACATCCTCGGATGCGGATTAAAACCCTCAGAGTAACCCAACTCGACGCCTGCCCGTATCAGGGCGCGTTCAAGCATCGTAGCCGTCTGCCGGTGAGACAGAAAACGCAAACCACCAACAATACTAAAACTAACCACAAGTGTGTCCAATCTAATCCTCAATAAATCAGTATCGCCGACCTGTCCCGCCGAAGCCTTGGCGAAGGAGGAAGGCGAAGCCACCAATAATCATTAGACATTAAACATTAATCATTTAAAACGCTTCTGGAAGTATTTTAATCGCCGCATCTCTAACGTAGTTCTTTATCTGACGCTGAGAATCCATGGTCGCTATCTTTCGTGCAAGCTGATTACATTCTTCGATCGTCACCGAACGAATGATCTGTTTTATCTCAGGTATCATCGGAGGTGCAAGTGAAAGGCTCCTTACTCCCATACCCAAAAGCAGCATGATATACTCCGGATCGCCGGCAACTTCACCGCACACACTAAGCGCAATCTTTGCCTTGTGTGCGTCGTGTATTACTCCTCGCAAAAGTCGCAGAACCGCAGGATCGGCTACAGAATAAAGCGACGAAACACGCTCGTTGGCCCTGTCTACCGCAAGAGTATACTGGATTAGGTCGTTCGTACCGACACTGAAAAAATCGCAGTCTTTCGCCAGAAGAGATGCCATCAACGCCGCACTCGGAGTTTCGATCATCGCTCCTATCGGAATCGACGCGTTGTAAGGTACCGCATACTCGTCAAGATCTTCCATAACATCACGAAGGATCATCTTCGCCTGCCGAAGCTCCTGCAAATTCGTTATCATCGGAAACATGATTCGAACATCGCCAAGTACCGACGCACGCAGGATTGCACGCAGTTGAGTCTTAAATAACGTCAGGTTCTGCAAACAATACCGGATCGATTTCAAACCGAGAACAGGATTTCCCTCAGCTTCCGAACGCTTAACGTGCGGAAGCTTGTCACCGCCAAGATCCATCGTCCGGATGACAATAGGTTGATCCTTAAAGTTTCGAACTGTCTCTGAATAGGCCTCGTAATGATCCTCTTCCGTAGGCTCCGAACCGCTGTACAGGTACAAAAACTCCGAACGGTACAGACCGATACCCCCAGCTCCGTTCTCTACTGCAAGGTGTGCTTCACCGGGAAATTCGATGTTACCCAGAAGTTCGATCTCAACACCGTCTCGTGTAATCGCTGGTTTGTCGGAAAGAGCTTTAAGTTTAATTTCCAATCGGTTAAAGTCTCGCGCGTAACGCTCATACTGAACAAGGGCATCTTCGTCAGGGTCGATGATCACAACTCCGCGGTTACCGTCGATAATAACCGTACTCTCGGAAGTTATCGTAGAAGTTATATCTTCCAACGCAACTACCGCAGGTATCGCCAAACACCTCGCCACGATTGCAGTATGACTTGTGCGACCGCCGGAATCCGTTGCAAAACCTTTTACGAAAGTACGGTTCAGACTCGCCGTCTGCGTAGGAGTAAGGTCATGGGCGATGATCACTACTTCTTCGCTCAACTGGTCAACATCACGAGTTATCTTGCCCAATAGCTGAGTTAGCAAACGCTTTTCGATATCGTAGATGTCCGCCGCACGTTCGCTGATATAAGAGTCCTCAACCGCCGCCAACTTAGCCGCCGCTTCTCGAAGAATCGTAGATACCGCATACTCGGCCGTTACAAGATCATCTTTAATAAACGTTATTACCTGTTTTTTGAAACTTTCATCACGCAAAAAACTAAGATGCACCGCAAAAATATCGCGGATACTCTCCTCAACCATTTCCTGCTCGCGGCCAAAAGATGTAAGTTCCTCCTCAGCAGCACTGAAAGCATCGTCAATACGCTTGATCTGTTCGTCGACCTGAGTCGGCGCAATCGATCGCCGCGGGATACGATAATCCTTAGAATCGATTATGAACGGCTTCGAGATAGCAATGCCAGGCGAAACCGCGATACCTTTTTTAATTTCCATAACAAACCAAACGAACTAAAAAACAAACGCTTCTAAATAATAGCATCGCCGAAGGCGAAACCTTCCCTATTCCCTTTTCCCTATTCCCTTTTCCCTGCTTTCCTCACCCGGCTCGTCAAACATCTTCTCTTCTACAAGCACTCTAAGTTTTTCCACGGCATCGCAGGAATCAGGGCCCCTGGCTATTACCGTCAAACGTGTCCCGCAAGTTGCCGCAAGCATCGTCATCTGCATTATACTTTTCGCATCGACAGTTGTCTCGCCGTTTGTAACCGTAATTTCAGACTCAAAACACGTAGCAACATCTACAAACTGCATCGCAGGACGCATATGAAGACCATCGGCATTCTTGATCTCAACTTCGATTTCGGATACATCAGACGCCAAAAAAATACTCCTGATTAAAAAAACGATTGCCAAAGAGCCTGTCCCGAGCAAAGTCGAATAGGCAATCCACAACTAGCTACTAAAAGCTAAAGGCTAATAGCTAATAGCTCACGACCAACAATTCAGGAATCATAATCAGCATCGTGATCGACGATTGCCTCCTTGATCGCTTTTACAGTCTTCGCCTGCCGCAGAAATTTCCGAAAATCGTCTTTCTGAAGATTCCTGAAAATATTTTCCATCGCCTGAAGGTGCTTATCCGGATTGTCATCGGGACTTAAAAGAAGGATAACAGAATAAACCGGCTTTTTGTCCAGCGAAGAAAATTCGACTCCATCTTCGCAACCGCCGATGGTAGCAACAACATCTGAAATATCGGGGTGTTTCACATGCGGAACGGCAACGCCCTTTCCAATACCGGTACTCGCCTCGTTCTCACGCGCGATCACTGCCTTGGCAATAGCTTCGGCCTTTGCTTTGCCAAGTTTGCCCGATTTACCAAGTGCTTCTACCATCTCAACGATAACATCATCGCGATCAGAAGACTTCAACTGCGGAATTACTGCGTCAAAACAAACAAAATCTGATAACTTCATATTAACTCCCAAAAAACATATATACTGATCACAATTGAAAATTCCCGTTTCGTTCGCGGTAACTTGTTTTCAAATAAATACTTACCATTTTACCCGCGGGCATTTACTATCCTTAAGGGTATAAAAACTTTCAGCTTCCTTTGACCGCAACCTGCCGGTCAACTGCTGGAAAAACGGATCGTTACTCGCCTTCCGACTCTGGACTCATTTGACCTTCACCCGCTCCGGGAACATGCTTATTATTACGCTGCTTTTCTTTACTGCGCCGAAGCTGTCGCTCCAGTTTGTGAACCGCCAGGTCGATACACTTAATAGTATCGTCGCCAGATTCGGTCGCGACAAAAACAATGCCATGCTCACCCCTTGCGATCACCTCGACACCAGGGTCAGATCCGTTACCCTCGATGATGACATCGACCTGGTTAATACTATCAAAATATCGGGGAAGCTTTTCCGCCTTTTCCTGAGCATGATCCCTGATCTCGTCCGTGATCTCAAAATGTTTACCGGTAATCGTAAAAAGCATTCGCATCTCCTTATCAAAAATTAAAACCGACAGCTCTAATAGCTTAACATTTACTCAAATCCAGTTCGCTTCGCGCTGCTAACACAACAGCTAATACCCAACAGCTAATCGTCTTTTTCCTTGTTCACCATCGCCTCGAACGCTGCATGCTCGGCAGGGGTGATAACTCCGCCTGATATCGTAAAACGCATTGCCTCTTCAACAGTCATGTCCAAAGCTATCGTCTCTTCTTTCAGAGTCATAATAACATAACCGGTAAAAGGCGTCGGGGACGTTGGAACAAAAACCGTCAGTATTTCTTTTCCAATTTCATTTGCAACCTTCTTAAGACCTGTACCGGTTACAAGTGCAACCGACCAGACACCTTTTCGCGGATACTGGAT
The DNA here is from genome assembly GCA_019456245.1 of Planctomycetota bacterium. Taxonomy (GTDB): domain Bacteria; phylum Planctomycetota; class Phycisphaerae; order Sedimentisphaerales; family Anaerohalosphaeraceae; genus VRUF01. The sequence continues at coordinate 7,969 of VRUF01000079.1, forward strand.
CGCAACGACATTGTCAAAAGCCATCTTCTTCTTTGCCAGAAAAAATTCTGTGATCTCCTTGATATAAGGATACACCTTCCTGACAAGAGGTATATTGCCAATAGCATTTTCGATCATATGCCACAAACGTCTGCCGACAAAGCTTGCAAGGAACACGCCCAGAAAACAAACTCCGATTATTGCAATTAGAAAACCGGCAAACTGACTGCTGCCGCTAACCCAACGATCTTCGCCTTTTTCTATTCGAACTTCCTGGATAAATGAAGCTTCCGATATCTTTTCATTCAGCAAATCGGGCTGACTGGTAAGCTCAGGATAATTCGTGTGTGCATAACTTAGCTTCTCCTCTTGACTGACAGGATACCAATCCGTCGACAAAACTAAGATTTTTACGATACCCTGGTTGATCGGCTTAGCTATATTTTTACCGATAAAACCGTAGCACCAGATAAATATCCAGATAGTCAAAACGGTAGGAAGCAGCGCTGCTATCCCCCGTAGAAAATAAGTTCTAAAATTCTTAAAAGCTTGCATATTAATAACTACAGTCCCTTGTAGGTCATAGTTAAAATCATCTCAAAATCCGGTTCAGAGCATCCAAAAAATCTAATTAAGAGCATCTCAAAAATCGGTACTTCATTTGGCCGTAATAATGCACACTCTGCGCACAATTTACCCACTATCAAGTTACTGCAAATCTTCCGTCGAGTCAACTATAAAGTCTTTTTTATGCTTAGGAAGATGTGCCCCCAAAAGATGAATTAAAATGCCCGGAATTGAACCGAGCATAAATACTAATCTTTGACAAAATGCCAGCGCAAGTCCTTGCTCCAGCGTAACTTGCGGAAGTGTCGCAAACAAACCGGCAAGCCCGATTTCCTGGATTCCGATACCCCCTATGCTAACCGGCAGTGCGCCTATTACCCATCCTATTGGGAAAAAAACGAAATAGTACTTTGCAGGCGCGTCAATTCCCATCGATTTGCCTATTAGCCAGAAACCTATTACAACTGAACATTGGCCGCAAAATGTCAGGAATGCTGACCATAACAATACCAGCGGTTTTGAGCAATAAAGGACTATTGCAGACTTTACCCGCTGGTGATGTGAGGCCATGTTGGCAAGGTGGGAGATTATAAAACGGCGGACTTTCGGGATGAGCATCAGGATGATCAAAAACGCGAATATCGCGGTTATTACGCCAATAATGAGCATTTTGTGCTCGGAAATCATTGACATCAAACCGGTAGAAGACCCGTTTTTTTCAGTCGCAGTACTGCCATTTGCATCCTGCGAAGTTAGGTTATCGACCGGGAAAAGGAAATAAAAACCCACCGCCATCATTATCATCGTTGAAAGGCCTATTATGCGGTCTACGAATACACTTAGACCGGCTTCGAGGCGTTTGTGGGTGTGTTGGGCGGCATACCAGATTCGGAGCATGTCGCCACCTACTGAACTTATCATTATGTTGTTGTAGAAGAGGCCCAAAAAGTGGATTTTCAGGGCAGCAGCGAAGGTTATGTCGATGTGCTGGGACCTTAGAAGGGAGTACCATCGCAGAGAAATAATTACGTTTGCGAACATGAAAATCAAGAGGGCAAAGAGGAAAATCGCCGGTGAGAGGGCTGAAAACGTGGTTTTTAGATCCTCACGCTGGCGGTAGCAGATGACGATGACGATTCCGATGGCAATGACGGCGACGGAAATCCTTAGTATTGTTAGTATGTGTTTTGATTTTTCCCTGTTTTTAGTGTCTGACACGCTATTTTCCTGAAAATGCTTGATATTTTGACCGCAGAGCCTAGTATCTGATTACTGGCTTTATGATAATAGTATCGGTTTATCAATATAAAGCAAATAGTTATTTAACTACAGGGAGAAGGGAGAAGTGGCGGTTTCGGCTTTGCCGAAGCTGATTTGATGGTGACTTGGTAAACTGTAAGTGTTTATTAATAAAGGGTTTATGTATGCCTGTTGGTTGGGCCGGGAAGTGAGATTTTAGTATGAGTGCTGGTAAGAATATTGAAGAAGGTTTGGAATTTATGCCTAAATTCGGGGCTGACGGGCTTATAACTGCGATTAGCCAGGATGCTGATACGGGTGTGGTTTTGATGGTTGCGTATATGAACAAAGAAGCACTGAAACTTACTTTAGAGACTGGAAACGCGGTTTTTTTTAGTAGATCGCGTCAAAAGCTGTGGAAAAAAGGTGAAGAGAGCGGCCACGTTCAAAAGGTGCAGCAGGTGCTGGTCGACTGCGATCAGGATTGCCTGATATTGAAGGTGAAAGTGGACCAGGGGCAGTGCCATGTCGGATACCAAAGCTGCTTTTACAGGGCTGTAAAGGGCGATTCTGATGGTAAAATGGAGCTTGTAGCTGAGAAGGTTTACGATCCGGAAGAAGCTTATAAAAAGTCGTGAACGACTTTTTATAAGCTAGTTGTTAGTTTTTAGTTTTTAGTTGTGGTTTCGGCCTTTGGCCGAGGCTGATTTTATTGTTGTTTATATGGGCGGTTGGGTTCTTTTTTTGGACCTGGCTGTCCTTTTTTTGTTTGTGCATGATTTTGCATAAGATTGCAAAAAAGTGTGAGGGGTTGACACAATTTTGCATGAAAAGTGCTGGAAAGTGCTGATTTTTGTATCGTTTTGAGGGGGTTTGAAAAAGTGCGCAAAATCGCGTTTTTTTTTGCATTCTTTTGCAAAACTGAATTTTTTTGCATGTAAACGATGTGTTTTTTTGCAGAAGAATCGTAGGGTTTTTTTGAGCGGTTCTTTTGCCCGGCTACGGCGTTTACGGCTGAAACATAAATGCTCGACGTACAACAGTACGCTTCCGCTTGATGAT
>VRUF01000080.1 GCA_019456245.1 Planctomycetota bacterium
AGCCATTGCTGTTTCCCATACAGGACGTTTACAAGATCGCAGACAAACGCGTCAACGTAGGTCGTGTAGAAGCCGGCACCATTGAAGTGGGACAGGAAATAAAGATCATGCCCGGCGGACAGACCACAAAGGTCAAGACCATCGAAAAGTTCCTCGAAGAAACTACAAAAGCAGTGGCCAGCGAAAGCATCGGCATGACGACGGAGGATGCGGCATTCCTCGACCGCGGCAACGTGGTATGTACCCCCGGAAATGAGCCGTATATTACCGACACTATCGCAGCAAATATGTTCTGGATGTCCAAGCGTGATTTCAACAGCAATACAAAACTTACAATGCGATGCGCAACGCAGGAAATAAGTTGCAAGATTGAAAAAATTATCAAACGTATCAATTCATCAACACTGGAAATTATCGGTGAAAACTCTGACACGGTTAAAAATCTTGAAATTGCAGAAGTTATTATCAAAACCAAAAAACCCATCGCGATCAAAAACTTCAATGATGTCGAAGAGCTTGGACGTTTTGTGCTCGTTCACGATGAAAATATCTGTGCTGGCGGAATAATAACCCAAATGAGCCAGGTAGGCTAAAAGAACATGAGCGAGAAATCAAAAACGATCATCATTGGCCTTGATGGTGTCCCTTTCGACATGCTTAAAGGATTTGCTGAAGACGGCACAATGCCGAATACCGCGAACCTGATCTCGACCAGCGTGTTCAAACACATGCGTTCGTCCATCCCGGATATATCTTCAGTGGCGTGGTCATCGATAATAACCGGTGTCAACCCTGCAAGTCATGGGATTTTCGGGTTTATCGATCTGCGGCCAAATTCTTATAAGATGTGTTTTCCGAATTTCAGCGATCTAAAAGCCGCACCGTTTTGGGCACAGACCGATTCCAGATCGGTAATAATAAACGTACCTTCGACCTATCCGGTTAAGCCGATGAATGGTGTTCATATTTCCGGATTCGTTTCGATCGATTTTGCAAAGAGCGTGTATCCTCCATCTATAACCGATATATTGAGGTCGCTTGACTATCGCCTCGATGTCGATGCGATGAAGGCACGCGAGTCGATGGATCTTTTCCTTGAAGACGTTGACAAAACTCTTGACGCAAGGATAGAGGCTTACCGCTACTTGTGGGAAACGCAGGATTTTGAAACGTTCATGCTGATCTTTACCGGAACCGACCGCCTGATGCACTTTTTGTGGAGTGCCTATGAGGAGGGCGATCATCAATATCATGAATATTTCGTCGATCATTTCAGTAAGATCGACAAAGCGATAGGCGAGATCCTTGAAAAAACCGGTGATGATGATAATGTTGTCATGCTTTCCGACCATGGTTTCGAAAGGCTCGACCACGAAGTTTATATCAATTACCTTTTGGAGCAAAATGGTTTCCTTCAGTTCAAACAGGATAGCGACCCAGGCATTGAAAATATGTGTGCCGGAACAAAAGCGTTCTCTATGGATCCTGCCCGGATATATATAAACTTCAAAGGCAAATACCCATGCGGAAGCGTTGACATAAACGACCGTCAGATCGTAATAAAGGAGCTGGAGCTTTTACTGTCTGAATTCAAGATCGATGGTAAAAAGGTCATAAAACATATTTTCTGCAAAGAGGACGTTTATGCAGGGCCTTGTTTTGACGAAGCTCCAGATCTCATCCTGATTTCAGAGAAAGGTTTTAATCTCAAAGGGACCATGGCTTCGAAAGAACTCAGCAGCAAGGGCGTTTTCACCGGTAAGCATACTTATGAAAATGCTTTCATTCTTGTAAATAACCCGTCGGCAGCCGAAACATTGCCCAAGGATCCATCTGTAATTGAAGCTGGTAAACTTATAAGAAAACTTGTAACAGGTAAATAGTATATCCCCTCTGTTTGATTGGAATCTCTACACAGCTAGTGCTTTGTCTCATATAAAATTCTGGATTCAGCGTCAGCTCAATTAGTCAGATGCAAGGCCGTCGAAGCAGGCAATGTTGTAGCATTGCCGATGCAGACGAATGCAGCAGATGGCTGATTGCAGCAAGCTGATCCTGAATTTTATCAGAGAGCGCAGTACTAGATATTGACCTTGAGCATTGGCTTGAAGATAAGTGCAACTATCATCGATATCACGAAGAAGTACCCAATCCACCAATCCGTACCACATGTCTTACTAATTCGGTCAGGGTAATCCAGGCTTATGCATTTAACCGGCGCATCCGCGGAGAATGGTTTTTCGTCCGGATAGATCAACATTTGCGACAATTGCGCGCCAGGCCGAACGGGATTTAAGCGCACAAGCCCTTCGCCGACAATCATTTCTTTGGTAAACGTTTGGCTGTCTACAAGGAATGTTATTTCATGTTTGCCTGTATCGGTGGCCTCTATCTGCCAGTTAATTTCGTTTTTGTCCATCGCAGTAATGGGGCCTGCGGTTATTTTTGCCCCGGGCAGTGATTGGAGTTTGACATCGTTTATCACCTCTGCGTCAACCTTGATGGTAATGATCGTCTGCTCACCGGGCATAAGCGGCCTTGCCTGATACCACAAACCAAGCTGGGCAAGCACTAATGAGAAAGGAATTATCATTACAAGCATCGGACGAAGTGAATGCAACAGCAAAAGCAATGAGCCCGCAAACAAACGGCCCTGAGCCTTAAGCGTAACTGCCATGCTGTCTTTGAACAGCTTTATGGCGAGAAGTTGTGCTTTGATATTGTCGCGAACTTTGCCGATGGCCTTCTGGTTGGAGGTGTACTTAAACGCTACAAGCGCAACAACTCCGAATACGCCGGAAAATATCAAATTCGACAGCCACCCGGGCGTCGCTTCCATCATACCGGCAAGCGGCCTGAACAACGCGTTCATTAAACTGTTTACAAAAACTGTAATACTTATGAGTACACTCATCAATCGATATACCCCAATCCTCTAAGCTGGTCACTAACCTGCTGGTCTGTATTATCTGTTCCGCTCTGTTCAATGCCCTGCTCGATCAAATGTGTAATAAACTCTTCGACACTGCTGTAGCCTGCAACTTCGGCTGCGGTCTTTGCTCTGTCGAAAAGATTTGCATCGATCTTGATCTTTGCCATTGTACTTCTCCTTCATATAATTATGTACTAAAAGATTTTTTTGCCTTCCATAGTTTCCGGTATATCCAACCCAAACTCTTGTAGAATCGTAGGAGCCAGGTCAACGAGCGAAGGTCCGGCCATTGCTATCGGCTTGTTGGTAAACAATATGCCTGGAACCTGCGGGGCATCTGCACAATGGTCAGCAGCCCAAACACTATCGTTATCGCTAAGCACCGCCGTTTTCATCTCACCAAGGCATGTATCCCACGATGCTCTGTAACCTCTTGCGTAACCGACGATAAGATCTGGTGCCGCTGTAGTCTCAGAACCTGAGTAAATTTTATCGGCTCTGCTTACTTTGGAAATAACTACGCTGCCGTCTGTATCTCGCACAGCCTCAAGTTTTCCGATAAGCTCCTGCAGTAACTCCTCTTTTTCTGCGCCGGGGTTTACTATGCCGTATTTCTCTCTGCCTTTTTCGTTTATATACAGCCCGTTAATACCCATGCCATAAGCTTTTGTCAGGGACCACTCAACATCAACTAAAACATTTGTAGCATTTGATTTTTGAATATAACCATTTTCTTTAAGCCATGTGTTTATGTTGAACTGGCGTCTGAAGTTGGCAAAACCATGGTCGCTTAGCACCATCACAGTCGCCTTCTCATCATAACGCTTTAGAATATTCCCAAGTACGCTATCCATGCGTTTGTAAATACCTTTAAGATGACCGAAGCACTGTTTGGCATCTTCTGCTGAGCGGGTTGGATGCTTTTCGTCGCTGTCCCACCAGAGCATATGAGCCTGCATGTCGGTGCTGGAAAAATAGAAGAACAGCAAACCGTCGTCGTAATTGTCCATCGCATAATCGAGTAGCCGTACACGTTCATTAAGCACCATTTCTGCTTGTCGGATATACTCTCCGTCGGTGAATATGCCGTTGGAAAGTGCCTTGTGGTCTTCCTGGAAACCGGTCGTATAGAACAGGCCAAGCTCTTTCGAGATGTTCTCGATAAAATCGGCAGGTTCGGTAACATTGCTCGCCGGTTTCGACGGGTCGATATTAATCGGCGATGCGTACAACCGCAAATTCTGCGAAACCTCCTGCAAGTAGAAACGGCAAATGCCGGTAACCTTTTTCTTATAGAATTTAAGCGGGGTAGAAAGCTTAAAAGTTACCTGCTGCCAATCGCTCCATTGCCCGGTCTTTAAGATTATTTTATTTCCCTGAATATCGATCATCGCAGAGTCAGTTTCCCTTTGACGATAGACCTTAAACTCAACTTTTGCAGGAACAGGTTTTTCAAGTAATGTATCGGTTGGCCCAGATAGCTTTGCGCCCGCCATGTTGTTTTCAAAGAAAAGCATATAGCGTATGCCGCCACCTTCATCTTTGGGTCTTACCGGCCCGTCCTCGGAGTAATGCTGATAGGTTCCGTATGTGCCAAGCATGTCGGGAGTACCCATGCCGGAGAGGCATTTATGGTGGCCATGTTTCGATGGGCTTGGCGGATAGTTTGATGGCAGGTCATAGAATGCAGAGTTGATCGACGCTTTGTCCAGATAGTCCCAGAAGGGTGTTCCGCCGCGTAATAGTACTGTTTTACCGCCTTCGGTTTTTGCCGCCGAGTAATAGGGCGCTGCCTGTTTTGCAGGGTCCCGGTGGATAAAGTCGAATATGCCATGGCTGCCGGGGCCTGCACCGTTGATAAAACTTGCCCACGCGACGGGACTTTGCGGCGGGGTGGTTGTACCGAGCCTGCTGTAACCGCCGGATTTATGGAGTTTGTCGAAATTCGGTAATTCACCCTGGTCCATCATCTTTTCGCAAAGCCCAGGGTCCATGCCATCGAAACCAATGACGACAACTTTTTTACCGCCAGGCTTTTTACCGCCGCGGGCTACTGGCGTATTGAATCCTGTAGTTAGAACCGCCGTTGCAAGTGCGGTATGCTTAAGGAATTCTCTTCTGCCCATTTTATTGTTCATTTGACTCGGCCTCTGAATTTTTAGCTGCAACGACATTAAGCGATTTGCCATCCATATACGCCGGCGTATCGACACCGAACATGTTCAGTACAGTCGGACCGATATCCATCAGCCTCGGTGTTTTGTCGGTAATATTCATATTGCTAAAAAGCACACCCGGCACCAGCGAAGGATCGATGCAATGATCACCGCTCCACGCCTTTGTATTAGGATGGAATACTTTCTCTGTGACCTCGCCTATAGCTGTTGCCCACGATGCACGGTAACCTCTATGGTAACCGATCATAAGGTCGGGAGCCTCACTTTTATACGGTCCCTGATAAAGTTTCAGGGAGTTATAAACCTGCTTGATAGCAGGGGTGCTTCGATCTTCATCGGTCAGTGCTTCGAGTTTGGCGGCGATTTCATCGCGCAATTGAGTGGCTTGGTCACCTTTGTCGACTATACCCTGAGACTCTCTGCCTTTGATGTTCAGAAATAAACCGGTAAGTCCGATGGCGTACGCTTTGGTCTTTGACCAGTCAACGCCTGCCAGATATTTACCATTACGTTTTCCGTCCAGCATCACCAGGTAGCCGTTATCCTCGAGCCATCGGTTTAGATCGACTCCATATCTAAATGTCGTAAATCCATGATCTGAAATAACCATCAGCAGCGTCTTGTCGTCACCGTTGAGTTTTTTAAGTGTTTTGCCGACAATATTGTCCATACGTTTGTAAACTTCTTCAATAGCGTTACGGCAGTTATCGTCAACTTTCCTGCCGGCATTGTTGGCTGGGTGCTCGTCGTCGATATAGCGCCAGAAAGAATGTTGTATGCGGTCGGTACCGTCAAAGACACACACTGTAAGCCCTCGAGGGACCTTTTCCAGCGAATCAAAAAACATATTTTCGCGTTCTGCATCGATCTCGATACTTTGCTGCAAAAAACCGTTGTCATCGATAACCTGTTCGTTCAGTGCCCAGCTGTCCTCTGCAAGACCAAGCGTAGCAAACGCTCCCTGCATCTTCGAAAGGTAACACGAATACACCGGTGGATGGCTTATCGGCATTGCCGGGCTTGACGGATCGATATTGACCGGAGTTACATAAAGCTCAAATTCAGGTTCGGTATTTATCAGAAGAAACTTGCATATCCCTTTAACCTTGATGCCTGCACCTGCCTTAAATTTCACCTGCACCCAATCGGTATAGCTGCCAATTACAAGATCGTAACTTATACCGTTTAATTTAAGAATGGCTTTATCTTTACCGGTGATCTTAACGGTAAATGGACATTCCATAACGCTGCTGTTATCGACAAGTGAGTTGGCAGGACCTGTGAGTTTTGCATTGATTATGCCACTGTTATTTACAACGGTAAATTGTTCACCGCCAGTATGCTCGCTGTCTTCCTGCGAAACAGTCGTATAATACGAGAAGGTTCCTTGGGTCCCTTTAAGGTCCGGCACACACATCGCAGAGAGCTGAACGCCGTTGAACTTCTCGGCAGGGAACGTGATCGGAACACGGAGGATGCTGCTAAAGACACCATGCTCGCCAAGTGTTTTCCAGAAGGGTTTGCCCTTTCGCAAAAGCCTGATATCACTTTTGCCGAGTGGGATGTTATATTTGCCGAGCCTGAGTACTTTGCTGGCGCCGCGGATATCGACAGAGCTTAGCTTTGGCATATAGCTGTTTTTGTCACGAGTTAGAAAGTCGAAGATGTTATGCTTGCCGGGATTTGCACCAGTCTGGAATGACGACCATGCAACCGGCGAGATCGAAGGTGTTGTCGTAGCAAGCTGTTTGAACGTTCCGCTGCTTTTTAGCTTGCTAAGGTTCGGAAGTTTGCCTTCTTCCATGTATTTTGCGGCAAGTTTCGGGTCGACACCATCAAAACCCAGAACGATACAACGTTTGATACGGCTTTTGGCAAAGGCATGTCTGCCGCGAATGGTTCGTATGGTATATCGCACCGGCCAGAACAAAATCGCAAGCAGCGCAGTTATTAATGCGGTAAACATAACGAACATCGAGCCGACAAGAGCAAATCCGGCACCAGGACCGATATAGGCATGAGCTGTATCGGGAGTTGACAGCATCACCACTAAAGCGGCCAAAGCAAACCAGCTGGGGCGCAACGTCAATTTTGTATTCAGGTTTTTTCTCATAGAATCGTATCGTCTAAATAGGTGAGTATAAGCCAAAGTTCAGATGATTGTATTTCATTACCGCAAATCGCTTATTGTTAATTAAAAGGGACTGAAAGTTGCCTTAAACACTATACCGCATTATTATATCAAATGTTCTTAGAAATTGCAAAAAGGGGGGGGGGTGTAGGATTAGCTCCTGTTTGGTTATTACTCCTCCATAACCACTTGTTATTAGAGGAATTAAAATTGTCCCGACGAAATTTATTGCATCTTCTGTGATGGTTTTGTACGATTTGCAAACTATGAAACAAAAATATGGCTCACATATACGAAAAATTAAATTGCTCAAGTTGCAGTTATTTTTATGGCGGATATCTTTCTATTTAGAAATTATGGAGATAATCTATTAATACTATCTAAAACAGCCCATAGTATATCGCCTTTGTACCTAACCTGGGTATAAAACCGTAATTTTAAGCCAAAAAACGAAAATTACCAAACGAACCCATTTTTGGGCACTCTGAATAACTTACAATTTAACCTTTACTTGTAACTTTCGCACTTGTAGCTGTTGTTACATTCTTTTCTTTCTCGTATAATAATTTCAACTCAGGAAGGTTTAGATAAGTATAGACTCCGGACGTTCCGGGATCGCTGAGTCCATTGAGCAAATTTTTGGAGTACAGATGTCAGCAGAAAAGACCAAAGAAACCGTACTGCGGGTCATTATTGCTATTGCCCTGACCACGCTAATATTCAGCGGATGTGGAAAGCCGGAGCGTTTCGTGAGGAAAAGCTATGACATACCCGATCCTAACGCAATACCGCTGCCGAAATCGCAAAATACGTCGACCTTCAAAGGGGGCATGACCATTTCAGTGGCTGGCGAAACCATTACAACTGATGACATAGTATCTGCTGGCAGAGTATTAGATCGTCTAAGACCAAAGGCAGCCGGCGGAGACTATGCCTATTTCCATCAGCAAAGTTACGACACCGTATCCTATATGGTATCAGAGAAGATCAAGGACATCCTCCTCTGCTACATCGCCCGAAAAAACGCGCCTTCAGGCATAGACGAAAATCTTGATAAAGCCGTCGAAAAAGAAGTAAACAGGTATGTCGCAGCATTCGAAAGTAATTACGAAGCCCTCAAAGACATAAAGAAAATGGGCTTTAACGGCTGGGATGATTTTCGCGATTACAAGAGAAAGCAGTTTTTGAAGCAATCTTATTTATCCACAAAGGTCAAAACCGATGAAACGGTTTCACGTAATGAACTACTCCAGCGATACAGCGAACTAAAGACTCTTGAGGATGCATATTTTGACAGGGGTCCAATAACCCAGCAACCTGAAATGAGCAGAATCCTCACCGCCCTGAAAGCTCAGTACAAAAAGGCCGACGCGGAAACATACTTTCGGCTGATTGAGATTCGTCCGGCCCAGCTCGACGAAAGCCAGATAGATACATCAAAAGAGGAAACCGGTCATCAGGCCGCGATGCGCATCGCAAAAGACCTTCGCAGCCGAATAGATGCCGGCGAAGATTTCGCCCAAATTGCTGCCGGCTTTCATGGCCCATACAAAAACGACAAGGATCCTGATCGTTATACGCTGGGGGGCTTATTTTCGCCTTATGACATACTGGAAACTCAAGCCCGTAAGGCAAAGGCTGGAGAAGTTATTGGTCCTGTCGATGCCGAAGACAGAGTATTTATTATGAAGATCGAATCGAGGCAGGCCGCTGGTATCGTGCCATTTGAAAAAATCCAAAATATCCTTGAGCTTCAGATAAGGCTCGAGCGGCAACTTGTTCAGTATGAAGAGGTATACCGTCAATTGGCGGCCGCGGCTGCTATCACCGACAAAGAAAAATTTATCAATGCCTGCATAGACACTGCATTTATGCGGCTAAAACCTGAATAGAAAATAAAAAACTAACGACTAATTATGAAGATTGTAGCACATGGTATTGACCTTGTAGATTTTCCAAGGATTGACAGTCTTATCGAAAGACATGGTGAGAGATTCCTGGATCGTGTTTTTACTCAGCGCGAGCAAAATGATGCTGCCGCGGTAAAGAACACCACAGAAAAGCTCGCCGGAAGATTCGCTGCCAAAGAAGCGGTCCTAAAGCTTCTCGGAACTGGTTGGCGCGGCAAGATTGCATGGACCGACATTGAGGTTATAAACAATCACCTGGGCCAACCGGTCGTCGAGATCGCAGGTGAAGTAAAGAACATCGCCCAACAATCCGGTATCGAGCAGATCACATTGAGCATAACTCACACAGCCAACTTTGCCATCGCCTCCGTTGTTGCCTTGCGGGAAGTCTGATGAAAAGCAGCAATTATGATTGTATTGTTGTCGGCGGCGGTCACGCCGGAGCAGAAGCAGCCCACGCCGGGGCCAAACTCGGCGCCGAAACTCTGCTGATTACTATGAGCGCCGATACAATTGCCAAAATGAGCTGCAATCCCGCCATAGGAGGTCTCGCAAAAGGCCAGATAGTTCGTGAGATTGACGCCCTCGGCGGGATCATGGCAAAGGCGATCGACGCCACCGGAATACAGTTTCGTCTGCTAAACAGGTCAAAAGGTCCGGCAGTCCGCAGCCCGCGCGCACAAGCCGACAAATACAAGTACAAGGATTACGTTCGCAAAACTCTCGAACAAACCGAACACCTGACCATCATTGAAGGCGAAGTTGCTGAAGTGCTGGTTGAAAACGCAAAAGCAATAGGTGTCCGTCTAAGATCAGGCATAACTTTCAACGCCCCGAATGTGATAATTACCGCGGGAACATTTTTGACCGGTGTTATGCACATGGGCCAAAAGCAGTGGACCGGCGGCAGGATCGATGAGCCTGCCAGCAACGAATTAAGCAAAAGCCTAAAAGCCCTCGGCCTGAAAATGGGCAGACTTAAAACCGGCACTCCTGCAAGGCTTGATGGTTCAACCGTAGATTTTGATAAACTCGAAATTCAGCCCGGCGATGAAAATCCGCAACCCTTCTCCTTTATGACTGATAAGATCAATGGCAAGCAGGTTCCGTGCTGGATCACCCACACAAACGAACAGATACACACGCTTCTTCGAGACAATCTTCACCTGGCCCCGATGTATACCGGCCAGATAGAATCGACAGGTCCGAGATATTGCCCCAGCATCGAAACAAAGATCGTAAGATTTGCCGACAAAACCCGCCACCTCGTTCACCTTGAGCCTGAAGACGAGGCGATCTCAACGATCTACTGTAACGGTATAAGCACCTCATTTTCTGCCGATGTTCAGGATGAAATGATCCGTCTGTTGCCCGGAACCGAAAATGCCAGGATCACATGTTACGCTTACGCCATCGAATACGATTACTGCCCGCCGACGCAGTTAAAGCGCAATCTCGAAACCAGAAAAATTGAAGGGCTTTTCCTCGCCGGTCAGATCAACGGTACAAGCGGTTACGAAGAAGCTGCCGGTCAGGGACTCGTCGCGGGCGTAAACGCCGCAATGAAATTATCCGGCAAGGACCCCCTCGTCCTCGCTCGTGACGAAGCTTATATAGGCGTACTCATCGACGACCTCCTGACAAAGCATATCGACGAACCATAC
>VRUF01000081.1:0-10532 GCA_019456245.1 Planctomycetota bacterium
GACCTCGCTCTTTTTTATTCTCATCTTTTGTGAAAACGGTATTACCAACTATTTTAATTGAACCGCGGTGGTTTTCTATATGCAATTTTCCATTTCCCTGGCCGATTGTTCCTTTTATTCGCTTATTACTGATTTCGCCCTCTATCGAAATCGGCAAGTCCGTTTCTATTGTACCACTTTCGACTGCAAGATCGATTTGGCCCGTAAAGCCCGGCGGCGGGGCAAAATTGATGTCTCCACGATCACTAACTATGTCTGCAATAATTTCCGAAGATGCCGAACTTGAATAACCAATGCCAATATCACTTCTATTTGAAATGATCTTAAGATTACTCAATATAATATCACTGCAAACGATCGGGCAACGTTCAGACGTAATATTTGCAATATCCACCGATGATTCTGAAATGTTAATTTCACCTATACTGGAAATAATCTTAAGACTGGAAAATGTCCTCATCAAAATCAATAGAACAACGGTCAGATGAGATATTTACTACATCCGCTGATGACTTAGAGATGTTAACCTGGCTCCTGCTGCTATTTATTTCAAGCAATTTGGCAGAGGATTCATTAAGAATGATATTGCCTCTGCTAATAGCTATCTTTAGGTCGTGGCCTAAAATTTCAGTACCGTTAATTGATCCTCTTTCTGCTGTGCCTTTTATGTCTCCCTCAATATTTACAAGAGTGATCGATCCACGAGAATTAACGCAGTCAATATTACTTTGTTTTGGCACAGTTATCTCAAGAGCGATTCCTACAAATTGATTGCCATCGAAATCCTTCTCAATTTCAACCACAATCTTCCCTTTAGACGAGTTCAGCTTTACCTGTGTTTTTTCCGCTAACTCTTTCGCCTCTTCGTCTGATTCGGCTTGGCCAATAATCGTTGCCTTAACAACGCATTCATTAATATCTGCACCGGTAATAGCAATTGACCCGCGTTCGTTTTTAGCGATAAGTTTTGAACCTGCTGCAAACGGCTCTGACATTTGAACTATCCTGTCATGGCGTCCTTTCAGGTTTGTTTTTACAAACGACAAATCCGGTATATCAAAGGTTATAGCGCCAACTGCTGGTATCGAAGGTATTGCTGGAATTTGAAGCATCGGCTTTACTGACAGTTCATCTTTGCCTTTTTCAGCTTTAGCCATAGGCAATAATACGGCACCTGCGACGATAACAGCCATCAAACCAATAATCCCCAACTTTGCCGTTTTAGGAAACGGCCGGCTTAAAATATGTTTTATCCGGCCGCTCAATGCCTTTTTAGATTCAACAACACCTATCAGCCGCAAACTCAAAACGCCCCTGTTGAAAGTAAGCCGCGAAATATTCAGCAGCGCCTCCGGATAATCCTCGGCCCCCTCTCCCATAGCCGCCAACACCATCTCGTCCACAGCCTGCTCCCGAACCTTTCGGATTACCGCGTTTGCAACCCACAACAGAGGATTATAAAAATAAACAATCTGCAGCAATGTCTGAACCATACTAACCCATAGATCCCCACGTTTGATATGAGCCAGCTCATGTAAAAAGATCGACCGCAGATCTTCATCCTTTAGCTTACCTGGAAGACTTTCCGGTATAAGTTATAGTCGGTCGAAACAAACCGCAAACAGAAGGACTCGCAGCAACCGGCGAAAGCTTCAAAACGCTCCGCCTGCCCGAACCCATTTCCCCGCGGCACTTTTCAAAAATATCGACTATAGAACCCGATGGAGTTTTAGATTGAGCGATTAATCCTCTAACAAAGAACATTCGCTGAACCAGTAATAAAACCATTGCCGTTATAACAGCCACCCACCCAAGAAAAACAAAACCCTCCCACGATAACGAAACCCCCGCACCAGAAGCCGCGGCTTCAGATTCGTAAGATTTGCTGATAACAGGCTCCTGCCCTGCCGGAGACGAAGGCAAAGCTGCGATTGCAGTTTCTAATCCCGCCGTTTCACTCGCCGGTTCAATACCTGGTAAGATCGGAGTTATATGTTCAGCAGCAACAGGCTTTTCATTGACAAGCCCGCCGGTTATATCTCCAAACCAATACCCCAATCCTGTAGGCGCCGAAAGCGTTGTCGGCAAAACCAGTTTCACCAGTATCAGCATCCATACACAGTAACGAAATACCGCTCGAACCTTTTTCCGAACAAGCATATCCGCCAAAAGCAATACAATGATAAGCACACTGGATTGGATCAACATAGGACCGGAAAAATCGATGAACGTTTTACCGGTACTATTCAAAAATGTTATTAAGCTGTTCATAATAAACTCTCCTTACTTACAATACTGTTTTTTCAATAGAACATCGAACATAGAAAACAGAACATTATTAGTGCTTCGCTTTTTTGCGATTTCTTTTTTTGATCAACTCTTCCAGCCGCAGGTACTCTCCTTCAGACAGTTCATCGTTTTCGATCATGAACTGCATCATGGGGGTAAATGTTCCGTCAAAGGCTCGTTTAAGTGTTCTGGCAATCTCACCTTTACGGGCCTGAGCCTGGGTAACTGCCGAGCTATAGATATATAGATTGCGGATCTTTTCCGTTTTGAGCAGCCCCTTTTTAACCATCCTGTCCATCATGGTCTTGACGGTGGTATAGGCCCAGCTCTTTTCACTTTCAAGAGACTCCTGAACGGTTGGGGCGGTACAAGGTTCAAGATCCCATACCTTCTGCAGAATTGCCCATTCGCTTTCGAAAAGTTCGAGATTTCCTTTTTTCATTTTAAGCTCCTTATATCTATCAAAGTAATTTTTACTCTACTCCAGTAGATATTGCAAGTAAAAAATTGAAAATTTCTAAAAAAAATCTTTGCCATTGTTGTATTAATAAACGACTCCCTTTTTCCCTATTTTACACCTACACACCTTTTACAAAAAAAACACGCCTTTTCTGCATCAAAATGCAGAAAACCGCCCAAAAACCCACAAAACCCTAAATTAGACAGATTGTATCCCTTGCCAGCTAGCCGCTAATTGCTATCAGAACTCATCAATAGAAAATACTAAATAAACTCAATGCAGATCTTGCCTCAAACCGCTTCTTCCGTTTTAATGGGCGCGGTAATTAATAGCATTTTTTGGGCACAAACGTAACTGATGGCGAAAGAAAAAGGACAGATTTTAGAGGAAATTCAGCCGCTTCTCAGCCGCAAAAACCATTTTGTGAGAAACAACGTCGTCAGGAGCCTTTTTTCATGTTCATCAATTTTCTTCGTAATTATAATTGCAATTACTCCTTGCTCTTCCAAAGGCAACACTTTAATTGGAGACCCCAAACCATTACGTCAGCAACTTCAAGGAATTCGAGATAAGCATCAGTTGCCTGCATTAGCAGTTTCTGTAGTCATTGGAAATCGTATTATTGTTGCTTCAGCAGTTGGTCAACGAAAATGGGGCGAGAACATTTCAGTAACACGTAATGATGCATTTGAATTGGGTTCGATTACTAAGCTAATTACCGGAACATTGATAGGGGTATTAAGTGATCAGGGCAAAATAGGCTGGAGGACGACAATTGGCGATGTTTTCCCGGAGTTATTTCCCGGCCATGAAACTGTATATCAGAATATAGCTGTTTATCAGTTGATGACTCATACAAGCGGTCTCTCTCGCCACCCACAGATAAAAGAAAGCAGCATTGACGAACTGGCCGGCAGCATTATAGAAAAAAGACTTGCTTATGTTTCTGCATCTTTGTCGGAAAAACCCGAGGCCCGACCTGGCTCTAAATATATATATAGCGGCGGTGCAATTATCGCTGCAAGTATGGCAGAAAGGAGAACCGGCAAATCATGGGAGGAGTTGGTCACTGAGAACGTATTTAAAAAACTTGGAATGACAACTGCAGGATTTGGCCCTATGGCTACACCGCCAGACAAGTTGGATGCGCCTTGGTTTCACCAGTTCAGGGATGGAAAAATAACTCCTTTGGCACCTCAGGGATGGAAGGATATTCTTTATGGAAATCCCGCAGGAAGAAGCGTGCATTGTTCTGTAATCGACCTTGGCAAGTTCGCAGCATTTCATATATGCGGATTGCAAAGAAGGACTCATTCAACAAATCTGCTTAAGGCAAAAACATTAGGACAGTTGTATAAAGTAATCAATATTATACCAAAGAAAACCAAGGGAAAACTATATACGGCTGGGGGATGGCGAGTTCAACCTGCAAGCTGGGCAAAAAATAATTTAGTTTATTGGCATGCCGGCCAGAGCATAGGACGAGGATATGCTATTGTGAATATAGTACCTAAATTAAACTATGCAATTTGTGTGATGACAAATATCGGAGGGGATAACGCTGTAAAAGCTGCCGAAGAAATCCGACTGATACTTGTTAAGCAATTGGATAATTCCGAATATAAACCCAATCTCCTGTTTCAATAAAAAAGTTTCGCGATGGACCCATAGCGGACCTCGGCAGGATTAAGCGACCCGGCGCGGCGAAGTGTTGCGAATACGACGCCAACCGCAGCAATCCACGGCAACCCAAACCCGCCGAAACCCCAGAATCTCACCGAACCCCTCGTCCAATAGACTTCCAATAGGACACAGAAAACAGAACATAGAACGCAGAACATATAAAATAGAAAATAGAAAATAGAAAATTATAACGCGATGTCTCCGTGAGACATTTTAGGTATACATATACTATAGGCCCTACACGTTGGAATTCTGCGACAAAAATCCTAAAAATCACCAACAGAAAATACTAAATAAACTCAATGCAGCTCTTGCCTCCGGGGACTTCTTGCGTTTTAATGGGGGCAGTAATTAATCGCATTTTTTAGGCACTAACGTAACTGATGGCAAAAGAAAAAGGACAAATCTTAGAAGAAATCCGGCCGCTTCTTGGCAGCGAAAACCGTTTTGCGCTCGAAAAGATACTCGATGAGCAGCGAAGCAGCGACATCGCCGAGATAGTGGAACTGCTCGACAACGATCAGCGCCGCTTCGTTTTCGATGTTCTGGAAAAAAACGTCTCTGCAGAGGTACTCGAAAAAGTCGACGAGGCAACCCGCTCGGAACTTTTTGAGCTTTTCGGCGAAAAAGAACTCACCGAACTGATCTCCGAGCTTGACCCGGACGATGCCGCCGATGTCCTTTCCGAACTTGGCCAGGAGGAAAGCGAAGATGTTCTCGACCATATGCCGGAGGAGGATGCCGATCAGATCAAGGATCTGATGGCATACTCTGAGGACTCGGCAGGCGGTATTATGGACCCGGTCCTTGTCAGCGTAAAGGAAAACGCCACGATTACCGAGGCGATCCGCGAAATACAGAGCGCAGAGATCGACGAGGACTTTTTCAGCGTCTTCGTCGTTAGCGACAATGGGAAATTTGTCGGCGACATTCGTATCAGGGACCTACTCACCAGGAAAGAAACTACAAGCATCAAGGACCTGACCGATACGGATACCATCTACGTACATGTCGATACCGATCAGGAGCATGTCCGTAACATATTCAGCAAGAACGACCTCATTGTAATGCCGGTTCTTGACGCAAAAAACCGGCTTGTTGGAAGAATTACCGCCGACCGTGTTATCGAGGTCGCAGAGGAAGAAGCCGCCGAGGATATGTACGTGATGGCAGGTACCGGTGCCGCAGAGCTTGAAAAAATATCAGCGGTGCACGCGGCGAAGGTTCGGATGACGTGGCTCTTGCCCTGCCTTGCCGGGACGGCCGTAACGGCAGTGGTCCTTTTGACTTTTAAGAATATCTTTGCCGCCGGCAGCTACCCTTATATCTACACCACAATAGTTGCCTTTGCTCCGATGATCGCCGCCATTAGCGGAAATGCCGGCCTTCAGACATCGGCCATCGTAGTAAGCGGCCTTGCAACAGGTGACCTTGCCGCAATTTCCTTACGACAGGTTTTTGCAAGGGAGGTCAGGGTTGCTCTCTTTGTAGCGATTAGCTGCGGAATCGTGGGGGGAATTCTATGCGGACTTTTGCCCAATGTAATGAATGGCGGCAATACCAATGAGATTACACCTGCACTTGCTGAACATCTAAAAATCGTCGCCGCCTTCAGCACCGCTATGTTCTCTGCGATTATGGTATCGACGACGCTTGGGTTATTTCTGCCCTTTTTGTTCAAGAGAATCGGCATCGATCCTGCAATCAGTTCTGGTCCATTGATTACCACGGCGAACGACTCTATAAGCGTTACAATCTATATGACCCTTACACTTGCGCTTATCCATTAAGGGTACCTCTAATAATTGCTTTTGAGCGGCAAGTAGAAGATTTTTGTATTCCGACAAGGAAGGGAAATCAGCCTTAGCCGAAGCTAAGGCGGTTTTTTCCTGACCCCGTTCGCAATTAAAAAGGTTCGCTTGTTCGCCAAAATGAATTATTAGAGATTCCCTTAAAGGCAATAAGGACAGAAATGCCGGGCATAAGGCGTGATTTACCATAGAGAACTGTTGACTTTTCGGCAGAATCTGGTATAATGAGTATTTCAGTGAAACCCGCTGGAATTAGCGGGGCAAGTGCTTATGCACAATAGACTTAATGATATTTTAGATTATCCTGACCCCTCACATGGAGAGTCCGATGAGTAAGGGACAACCAATAGATTACCATGTTCACTTTGATAAGCGACCCGAGATAGACAAACTATTCAATGCCCTGATCAAGGCCAGCGGAAGTGACCTCCACCTCAAGGTTGGGCTCTCTCCGCGTATGCGTATTGACGGCGTCCTTCGAAATACGAAGTACCCGGCTCTTACAGAAAAAGCCTTGGAAGAACTGATTTTTGAGATGATTACCGAAAAGCAGAGAGAATTCTTTCTGGAAAATGGAGCTTTTGATTTTGCGCATTCACTAAGTGCGATGGACCGGTTCAGGGTAAACATATTCCGACAGAAAGGGACTATCAGTCTTGTTGCCAGGCATATTTCCGGTGATATACCTCCCTTTGAGAAACTCAACCTTCCGCCCATTGTTCAGGAAATTGCAAAATCTGCACACGATGGACTGGTTCTCGTTACGGGACCGACCGGATGCGGCAAAAGTACCACGATCGCCTCGATGATCGATTATATTAACAGGCACCGTCCATGTCATATCATCACCATCGAAGACCCAATCGAATTTCTGCACGTGGATCGAAAAGCAAGCGTCTCGCAGAGAGAGATAGGCATTGACGTGCCAAACTATGGAGAAGCCCTGCGAAGCCTGATGAGGCAGGACCCTGACATCGTACTCATAGGTGAGATGAGAGATAACGAAACGCTTACGGCGGCGATGCGGGCAGCAGAAACCGGCCACCTGGTATTCGGTACCCTTCATGCAGCAAGTGCCGCACAAACTATCCAGCGCATTCTGGATCTGTTCCCACAGGAAGAAAGGGATCTCGCAAGACAGACTTTCGCGTTAACGGTCAAGGCTGTCGTTTCGCAACAGTTGCTCAAGGGTCTGAAACCAGAGGCAAAAAGAATACCGGCGGTCGAGGTATTACTTGCAACTCCTATCGTAAAAAAACTTATCTCCGAAGAACGTGAATCCGATATCCCTACAGCGATACGCGGAGGACGAGGTGAAGGTATGCAGGACTTTACGGACAGCCTTGAGGAACTCGTCAGAAATGAAATGATCAGTCTTGAAGAAGCAATACGATGTGCACCTAACGTAGAAGAACTGAAAATGGCACTAAAGGGCGTAAGGGCTTCATCAACAGGATTGATTTAGGAATTTTAGTATTATCCGAAGAGCAGTTTTTTCAATACGGGTATATAACAGTTAACTGGAGCATGATATGCTAACTTTGCTGGCCGCCGGCGTTGTTTACGGCGGATACGTTTCAATTATAAAACTTGCGGTATACTTTGTGCTTTTCCTTCTTTGGATGCCGCTTGTCAACTGGGTTCATTCCGATTCGCAGTCTGTACGAACGAAGGTGCAGTTCTGGACATATGCGATAACGCTTGCAGGGGTAGTATCATTGCTGGTATGGCCGCTTGTACCTGTCTTTTTCATCGGTCTTATGCTCTACATCATCGCCGTAGGAGCGGTTTTGATGGCTTATGTCATGCATCGCAACAGCCTTGTCGCCGATTTTGAGAAAGTATTGACCGCCAGTCACATCAAAGGCATTTTTTCCAACGAGAACAAAAAACTCGCCAAGTCAAGCAAAGGGGTTCATTTTATAACCGCTAACGGTAACGATGTACCACTGCCGGCACCTAAGACTACCGAGTCATTCGGTTTTGCGACTGCTTGCGAGATATTTGAGGATGCCATCTGGCGACGTACAAGCGATATACTTTTTGCACCATCCGCATCGAGCTACACAATAAACTATGTTATAGACGGTCTTGCAACCAGGCAGGAACCGAAAGACCACGAGGATATAGATTATTTCATACACTATCTAAAGCAGGTAGCTGACCTCGACCCGAATGAAAAACGAAAACCACAGCGCGGGATGATGGAGGTCAGGATCGCCGAAAAGAAAACCAAATGGGAGGTTAATACGGCAGGTTCCACCGCTGGAGAACAGATGAGGATAAAGCGTTACGAAGAAAGTGACATGATGAAGATCGAAGACATCGGGCTTGACAAGGATCAACTCGAAACGCTTAAGGGTGTTCGCGGCATAACTTCAGGTCTCTTTATAACATCAGGACCTCCAAAGACCGGAGTAACGGCTACCTTTTACGCGATGCTCAAAAACCATGATCCGTTCATGAACGATATGAATACGCTGGAAAAACACCCTAGCGGAACACTTGACAATATCACCCAGAACACCTATTCGCTTTCTGATACGGGAACGTCAAGCTATGCATCGCATCTGCAGACAATAGTCAGGATGGGATCGAATATCATCGGAATAGCAGATGTCGATGACGCCGAAACTGCCAAGGTCGCAACTAAGGCCGCCGCTGCAAACAGAATGGTACATGTAAACATACATGCCCAGAGTGTCCTGAAAGCGATTGCAGCATGGATCAAGCTCTGCGGCGATAAAAACACTGTCATGAGCAACATCAAAGGAGTCATCAACCAGCGAATCGTTCGTAAGCTGTGCGATGAATGCAAACAGGCCTACAAACCAAATCCAAATCTACTTCGAAAGTTCAACCTCCCTGCCGACAAGATCACTGTGTTTTACAGGCCAGGAGAAATAGAATACGACAAGCATGGAAAACCGATCCTATGTGAGAAATGCCAGGGAACGGGTTTTTACGGCAGGACGGGTATCTTCGAAACCATCGTCATAGGCGATGAGCTTCGCGGGGCCCTTAAAAAAGTAAATACACTTCAGGAAATGAGCGCACTGTTCCGTAAAGCAGGCATGTTCAGCATCCAGGAACGCTCAATACGTAAGGTGATGAAAGGCGTAACTTCTATCAATGAAGTGATAAGAGAGTTTACCTCAGACGCACCAAAGAAAAAGGTTCGCAAAAAGAAATAGACCGCCGCGGCAGATAGACGGGAGCAAAAATGATCGTAACTATAATAATCATAATTCTGATGACGGGTGGATGCCTGTCGCGTTTCTATCTTAAGAACTCGCTTCTCGATTCATTCGTGCAGCTTATGGCTTCGATAATAGGCGTACTCGTTGCTTTTACGTATTATGAGCCTGTCGCCGCGCTGGTCATCAACAAAGGGTTCATCGTTCAGTCGGCACATGGGTGGTGCTTATTCATCATTTACGCAATCACAACTGTAATCGTTGCTGTTATCTGCGATCAGATCGTCGGTTCAAATATTGATCTCGGAAATGGCGCTAAAATAGCCGCTGCCATCGTTTGCGGTCTTCTCGTCGGCCTCATGGCCTCCGGCGTACTGATAGCTTCGTTTGGAATGGACCCACCAAGCGTCATGAGCTACAACCGTTTCGACGAGACGATCATTCTGAAAAATCCAAAAAAACCAATTATTCCCGTAGACTCTCTTGTCACAGGTTTATATGCATGGATGGCCGATGGCGCCATGGGCTCGAAGAAAAAGTTCAGCCTTTATCATACAGACTTACTCGACCAGATACATATCAACCGGCACAGAACAAAGGAGGGCGCGGCATTGGTCGCTGGAAAAGGAACCATATCAATACCTCGCAACGGAGTAAAAATCGTAGACTACGACGGGCAGGCAATAACCATGGCTCGCGTTAAAATCAAGAACAGCAAAATTCCCAACGGCGGCGCAACCGACAAAAAAGGAAACATCGCGATCACCCCGGGCCAATTCAGATTAGTCTGCCAGAAAAAACGCCCCGATGGAAGCTTCTCAGGAGACATAAAAGTGCTCTATCCGGTAACATACAGGGTTGCCACCAAAAATAAATTCCACAAGAAGGTTTCAGACCTGGGCGAGTTGATCGCATTGGAACGCAACAGCTTTGTAAACAAAATGGCACCTGTCGATCTTACCTTTGAAGTGCCCTCCGGTATAACGGCAAGATACCTTCAGTTCAGAAACAACGTAATGATCGAAGTACCAGGACCGGCAACAGAAGAAGAACTGAAAGAAAACGACCCATTCGCAAAAAACGGATAGGTGA